>DAOWNO010000172.1 GCA_030642525.1 Candidatus Aegiribacteria sp. | reverse complement strand
TATCGCAGATTATCGGATCGAAGTCAGGATTCTCGGGGTGAAGTTCAACTCTGCCGTTCTTCATGTAAAAACGCTTGACCGTGGCTTCATCGCCAATGAGAACAACCGCTATTTCTCCCTGTTCGACGAAAGGCTGGGGGCGAACAAGCACAAGATCACCTTCAAGTATTGCAGCGCCTGTCATACTGTCGCCTTTTACTTTCAGATAGAACATGCCCTCTGATCTTGCGATAGATTTGGAAACGGGCAGATAATCCTGAATGTTCTCGTCCGCAAGCAGCGGTAATCCCGCGGCTACTTTCCCCAGAACGGGAACAGTTCTTACTGATGAAGATCGCCCCACAACCTCAAGCGCTCTTGCTGCTCCATCAGTTCTGTTCAGATATCCCTTTTCTACAAGCCTGTCGATGTGATCTTTTACGCCCTTGGTGCTTTTCAGACCAAAGTGCTTCTGTATATCCCTTATGCTGGGAGGGTATGAATGTTCTGAAATGAACGTAGAAATGTATTCAAGAACCTGCCTCTGTCTTGCTGTCAGATTTTTCATTATCCACCACCTTTACCCTATACATATGTTTACATGGCATTCTGTCAAGGTGGCAATTGACTTGCAGATTCTGAGGCTACTCAGACCAGTCAGGCCCGGTTTTAATTAGAGCCCATGTGGTTCCTGAAAGCTCCTGCTCCTCATATGTTACGACCAGCTTCGGACGGAGAGTACCGTTCGAATAGTTACTCGACCAGAATCCCGGATCACATGTTCCCGTCGTATTCTGTGAAAGACAGCAAATTCCGTAATTCTCCTCGCTTCCGCTGAACCAGGCAAGGACAAATTCTGTTACATCAAGGGAATACCATTCATCAGCATCCGGCCAGTACCCGATTGCCGCAATTACAGAACTATAATCCGGTTGATTATTATAAGTTACATTCTGTTCATCCCAGCTCTCTTCTATCAGATTGTATACGGGCTCACCGGATTGGCTTCCATAGAAAGCCTCACAGTACAGTTGCATCTCAGCATCAGTTATCGTGGCTCCTGCCGGTATAACCGAAAGATCCCATTGTATCAGAGTTCGGTTATAACAGGATCCCCATTGTCCATGATAAAGGTAATTTTCGCCGCCATTCGGATTTGTGGAATCAGGTTTACATGTACAGATGTAGGCATCCTGTGAAGGTATGATTTCAATGACTTCAGCTGCGGCGCAGAACAAGAGTGAACAGAAGATAAGAAGTGTAAGTGCGGTTTTCATTTTCAGTATTCCTTTCTATGCGTTGCTAACAATACCTAGCGTTGCTAACAATGCATATTAAGCCTTGCATTGTCAAGTGATAATTCTATATTTTTAGTAGTATGCTATACTGTAGTTAGATACAGCTATTTCCAATAAGAGTGAACTTCTCATTGCTAACAATACATAATAGTTGTATTATTACATTTATTGAGTCTGAAAATATTTTTTGAAAGGAATAACGTGCATAAATATCCACCAAATAATCTTCCCGAAGGCTATAAAGACATATGGAAAGCAATCGCAGAAGCGGATGAAGCGGCGGTTTCACGTCAAACACTTGCGGAGATATTGAAAATATCAACTCATACAATACAGAGAATACTGGTCGATGGAAACGTGCCGGATTTCTCGAATCCAGTAAGCAGACGTATTATGCATTCCTGGACAAAAACGATTACCATGCTCGCCCTGCATTTCGACCGAGATCCGCTTGAGTGGGTGAAGATGGTTGGAATTAATCCTGAGGACCGGATAACAAAAATCATTGAAGATGTAATTTCCAGGAAAGCTGAACCTGTTTCCATTCCTCATGATGTCCTGACACGTAACTGCATAGGTACAGAGCATCCAGATTCACTCTCCGTATCTCTTCCGGGTTCTGAAATATCTTTCTTTGAAAGTCTGGGCAGAAGGATGTTCGATGTAATAATCCCTGAGCTGAAAGAGAGAAATGCTGTTTCCGATGAATTGCTTACTAATTCTGACACTGTTCACGGAAGATCGGTATCAGTTCAGGGCAGAGCGGACGGCAAGCAGTTAATGACTGGAAAATTCTGCCATTCCTGCCTTGCACCTCTGGACGATGAACATAATATGGGACCATCTGATATTTACTGCCGCTATTGCTCAGATGAAAATGGTAGCCTTCTGCCCAGAGACAAGGTCCTTCTGATTATGACAGAATGGTTCATGCACTGGCAGATGGACCTTACAGAATCCGAAGCACGCAGACGTGCAGATCTATACATGTGTTCAATGCCTGCATGGAATTAATCTGTATATCAGTCTTCGAGGAGATCGCTGAAGAAGACAAGGAAGACTGCGATTCTTCTCGTCATGTTCTCGTGACTTCCGTCTGCATAGAGAATAACGCGAAAACAGTCATCTTCAACAGTTCCATCATTCTGGATTTCAGCGATCATCATAAATCTCGAATCCGTGATTCTGCCATTCCGTGTGATGGTGAACAGCTCGTTGAGTGAGCTGTCTTCTATTTTTCCATCTTCGTCAATGTACCCAAGTGTATGGAATGAGTCGTCCTCTATTCTTCCATCATCTCTTATATATCCAAGGGTTTCGAAAGAAGCATTTTCGATTCTACCATTATCTCTTATATAGCCAAGTGTATTGAAACTGCTGTTTTCAAGGCGGATGTCTCCAGCTGATACAATTGTTATTGTAAGAAGTACCATAACCGCTGTTAAAAGTAAGATCCTCATTAACCCCTCCCTTCTGTACTGTATGGGTATGCTGAACTCGGAACGGAGCGATGTCAAGTAATGAACTGGCTGATAGCATTATTATTAACGTTTTCACTACTCTCAACAGACTTGGTGGATATCAATTCAGCCGGTGAAGAAGCTCTGCGGACACTCCCCGGGATTGGTCCGGTCAAGGCAGAAGCCATTGTGGAGTATCGGGAAAAGTTCGGCCCTTTTCTGCGACTCTCCGACCTTGGGTACATCAACGGAATAGGTCCAGGGACGATTTCCCGTATCGAAGAATATATTTTTATCGACAGCATTTCTTCAATCGTAACGGACACTCTGCACTGGCTTGAGTCCGTGGATTCACTTGTGCCCCTGCTTGACGTTTATTTCCTGGATGTAGGCCAGGGGGATGCCATTCTTATAGAAGCAGCTTCCGGTGAAACCTGGCTTTTTGACGGAGGGCCGGACACCGGCGGTCCTCTTGAACCGGCTGTTGTTTTCAGGCTTCATGAACTGGGCGTGGATACACTGGATGTTGTCGCTTTTTCTCATCCGCATTCGGATCACGTTGGAGGGCTTGCATCAGTCATTAGGAATTTCACCGTGCTGAAAGTTCTGGATCCCGGCATACCCTTTTCCTCCTTTATTTACGAGGATTTCCTGAATGCTGTGATGGATGCAGATTGTGATTATATGCTTCTTGAAGAAGGCAGTGAGTTCCAGCTGTCACCGCATGTTACAGCATGTGTGGTCTCTGCGGGAATGGAAGGAGTGGACTTGAATATAAATGAGAGTTCCGCACTGCTCAAAATTACATGCGGCAATTTCTCAACTATTCTTACCGGAGATATAGAGGAGAACGCTGAGCGGATACTGACTCCGGACGCGGAACCGGTAACGGTACTGAAAGTTCCCCACCATGGCAGCATAACCTCTGTTTTTCCTCCATACCTCAGAAGACTGAGTCCACAGTTCGCCATTTTCTCGGCAGGCAGAAACAACAGCTTCGGTCATCCTCATCCTCATGTTATCGAAATTTACATGGAACTCGGATCTGAAATCTTGCGAACAGACAGGCTCGGGACTATTGTTGTGCGAACTGATGGAGAAAAAATCAGCGTTTCATCTTTATAGAACTTAAGCTCAACCATGGGAATGCAGTGAAACTCAAATTAAGACTTGCTCCATATGTATATATTCTACCTGCACTTATAATAGTACTTGTATTCAGAACGCTTCCTATCCTGAGTTCCTTCACCGCTTCGTTCACAGATTATGATATCGGCGGTTTTCATGGTTTCATAGGTTTTGACAATTACGCGAGGATGCTTTCTGATGCCCGTTTCTGGCAAAGCGTAATAAACACTCTGTATTTTGTTATCGGAGTTGTTCCGGCAGGTATAATAATACCTCTTTTACTTGCAATTCTTCTAAGAGGAAAACTTGCTGGAAAGAGCTTCTACAGAACCATCTACTTCCTGCCTGTTGTTACTTCTGCGGTGGCGATCTCAGTTGTCTGGGTTTGGTTATACAACCCTGAAGCGGGCCCTATCAACCAGATAATCACGCTTTTCGGCGGAGAACCTCTTATGTGGCTCAGAGAGCCACGGGGAGTTTTCGAGATGCTTCTGTCGCCACTCGGTATACACCCCAGAGGGATTCTTGCCGGTCCAAGTCTGGCTCTTGTATCATTAATGATTGTCAGCGTCTGGAAAAGCACCGGTTACAATACCGTCCTTTTTCTCGCAGGACTGGAAAACATACCGAACACTTATTACGAAGCAGCAAAACTTGATGGTGCCGGCATCTGGGGAACATTCAGGAGCATCACCTGGCCTCTTCTTTCTCCAACCACCTATTACGTTCTGATAATGAGCACTATTATTTCATTCAAGACATTCGCTCTTGTCTATGTCATGACTCCTCCTCCGGGAGGAGGACCTCTCGGAACCACAAACGTACTGGTTTTTTATCTGTTCCAGAAAGCGTTTGATCGATTCGATATAGGTTATGCCAGCGCTATATCTGTTTTCCTGTTCCTGGTTCTTCTGTTACTCACCATCATGCAGCGAAAGATAGCGGGTAGAAAAGTGCATTACGGATCATGACAGCTCGAATCCTGGCACTCAACACCACCAAGCACTTCTTCCTTATTCTGGGCGGAATCGTAATGCTTCTGCCTTTCCTGTGGATGGTAAACACATCTCTTCAGCAGGGTGGTTTCGGTAATTACGTGGAAGCATGGACAAAGGTCCCGTTCGGCAGATATTTCCTTAATACCCTTATTGTTACAGTCCTTACTGTAGGTGGAGTCCTGGTTACATCCTGTCTTGCAGCCTATTCCTTCGCAACTATGAAATACAGAGGAAGGGATATGCTTTTTCTTTTGTTTCTTTCGACGATGATGGTTCCCCAGCCAGTGTACCTTGCTCCTTCTTATGTAATTCTATCCAAACTGGGATGGATCAATACGTATCTTGCTCTGATTGTGCCATGGACAGC
>DAOWNO010000013.1 GCA_030642525.1 Candidatus Aegiribacteria sp. | reverse complement strand
TGCGGGTAGTTACTCCAATTGCCTCTGCAACATCGGCGACAAGCCATCTTGGTCCAAATTCTCCAGCGTCCAGTAAAAGCAATGCACGAGCGTACAGTACAGTTCGAGCTGCTCTTCTCCCTTTTGTTGAAATAGCTTCCAGATCTTCTCGTTCTTCTTTTGTCAGCGTAACTCTGTATCTCGGTGCCATAGCTACCTCCTCATGGTATGAGGAGAATATAGTACAAAACTATATCATACGAAAGGTTAAGCTGTACAATGTACTAGTATGTAATTGCGTCCGGAGATTCTCCTTCAAAGGATTCGTTCTCAATACAGATGAATACACCTGATGGGACACATATGGCCAGGTCTCCGGCTGATGTCAGCCAGCCTCTTCTGACGCAGTCCTGTCCCGGGCATGGAGATTCCGATATTCTGGCTCTGCTGCTGCCAATCTGTATCTCCAGCTGTCCCATGTTTCCATTCACTTTAAAGGAAGTATCCCTGTCAAGTGTCAGATATTCAGTGTTCTCACCTGTATGAACAACCAGCATCAGCCCGTCCGAATCCTGTTCTCTGTTTGAGAAATGTATTGCAAGAAGAACCAGACTTGCGATCAACGGTATGAGGAGATCGGTCAGGCGGAAGAACGGAATATCTTTATCTGATTTCATAAATAAGATTCAGGTCGCGACCGCATGCCCTGCATAAGCCTTTATTCATGCCGTCCGTTTTTACTTCAATACCGGATCTGCTCACGCACAGATTGGAGCAGGATGGACAGATAATATCCCCGTTGCCCAGTTCCACGTTTCCGAGATATACAAAATTGAGTTTCTCAGAAAATACTTCCTTTGCGTGAATAAGTGTCTCAACTGGAGTAGGCTGGCTCTTCAGCAAGTACCTCGGAAAGTATCTTGAAATATGAAGCACTGTGTCCTCCCCGCACTCATGTGCGAGCCAGTCAGCCATTTTTTGCCATTCATCAGGAATATCGTTTTCACCCGGAATAACAAGAAATGTAACCTCCAGATGACATTCCGATTCAGCCAGAATTTTTAATGTATTGAGAACAGTCGGCAGTGATCCGGCACAGTGTTCTGTATAAAACTTATCCGACCAGGATTTAAGATCAATATTCCAGGCATCGATTATTCCTATCAGCTGCTTGAGGGGCTCCGGATTGATCATTCCATTTGAAACCATAACAGAGACTCCGCCTTTTTCCCGGACAAGCGGTGCGGAATCGAAAATATATTCGTACCATATCGTAGGTTCTGTATAGGTGTAGGCTATTCCGACACTTCCGCTGCTCATAGCCATTAAAGCAAGATCGGGTGGAGAGACATATCTTACAGGTACATTATTGCCCTGGGAAATCGACCAGTTCTGACAGAAATCACAGCTCATGTTGCATCCAGCCGGACCTGTCGAAAGGATAGATGAACCAGGAAGGAAATGATACAGCGGTTTTTTTTCAATCGGATCTATCGAAAGCGATACGCATCCGCCATATCCAGGAAGATATGGAACTCCGTTTTTAACACCCCGAACTCTGCAAAACCCGAGAGAGGTGGAATCAGTATCCCATGTGCATCCTCTGGGACAGAGCAGACATTTCCACTTTTTTCCGTCTTTCTCAAACCACTCCGGCTTTCTCATACTTCCCCCCTTCTCCACTCCGTCAGATTCCCGGCTTCATCTTCCATAATTACAATAATCAAACTGAAGAGCGAATCAGGTACTGAGGATGCAGTATCTGTTCCTCCTACCGCGATAGCTGTAGCCAGCGCGTCGGCAATCACGGATCTGTCAGCAACCACGGTCACCGAAGCCACTCCTGTCTGCGGATATCCGGTACGGGGATCAAGAATGTGACAGAGCCGGCGTCCGTTTTCGAATATGCAGCTTTCATAGTCTCCTGAAGTCGCGACTGCGCCATTCTCGAGCATGATCATTTCCTGAATCTCATCCAGCCTGGGGTTTCTGACAGCAAGCCTCCAGATTCTTCCAGTTTCAGGATCACCTCCACAGCGAACCTCCCCCCCAATCTCAACCAGAACCGCATACGCGCCGAGTTCAACCGCGAGATCGAAGACTCGATCAGCAGTATAGCCTTTCGCTATAGCGCCAAAATCCAGCAGTGTCCCGGAGTTCAGCCGAATTGTGTCATCGGAAATGATCAAGTTTTCAAGACCGGATATGGAAAGAGCATTCTCAATTGAAATACTGTCCGGAATATGAGGATCATGCGGAAATCCCCACACATTTACGAGAGCTCCAATTGATGGATCAAAAAGTGAATCAGTCACAGACGCGATAAGGAATGAGACTTCCAGAAGATACTGGAGATCTATTGACATTTCAGAGGTGCATGCATAACCGAAGCTGTTCAATATAGAAACTTCTCCCTGACTGAACACACCCAGCTCAAAATCAAGATGCCTTGCAAGTGAATCCATTGCACCGAGGATAGAGGGTGCTGATTCTTCCTGCGCAATAACTGCATACGTCGCATAAGTTCCAAGTACCGGAGTTCTTCTTCGTATCTCAACAAGTTCAGGTTGTTTCTGCGTAAATACTGCCCGAACCAGAACAGCAGTTAAAACAGTCAACAGCAGAATGACCATTAGAACATACGACGAAAGTTTCCTTCTCCGGGACATCAAAATCGCTCCCGATCCTCTTCCTCTTTCTTGATATCCAGATGATATCTGCAGTATTTGGAACCGGGCACTGAGGGGCGACCGCACTCAATACACTTGAGTGTATCACCTGCTTTCCGGCGAACTTCCTGAGGAGGGGCGCCAATGCCTGATATATGCATAAATATCAGTCCGACAGCAGACAAAGCTATCAGGAATGCAGCTAGACCGGCCAGAGCCCAGGTGAATGTCATGGAACTGCCCAGAAGAAAGCCCAGAGTCCAGATCAGGATACTGGCGATAAGACAGTTTTTCAATATCGTTCTGAGTCTCCTCAATAGATTATTCCTTTCTTCCGGGAGTGTGTCCGATATGCTTCATTGTTGGACATACTCCTAAAACAGATCAATGAAACTGATAATGTGATTAACTCCAAGAACGGCAATCCCGGTTTCTTTCTCACCGGATACAAGCAGAGCGATTCCGCCAGCTTCCACCGCAATATTAAGCCAGCCGATTCCCCTCCCGCTGTCAATCTGTCCCCAGCCCGGAAACAGGAGTGATTTCCATGGATGAACAGAACCGGATGCTTCGGATACCACAGTCATATCAGGAGTATCCTCACACGGAATGTAATCAGGAATTCCCGATCTTCGAAGCAATGTTGGAAATCCGGCGGTTCCCACTTCAAACTCCCTGAGTTCAGCTGACCGCCATAAGTCAAGCTGACTTAAAGAACCGTTGAGAACACTGTCAATACTGGAGATTCTACATCTTATTCCGATCCAGCTCATGTCGTCAACGCCAACTACATCAAGTGCAAGATCTGTAATTCTCATCCCGGGGAAACGATCGAGACAATCTTTGATCACTGCAAATATTCTGTTCATGGTGTGTAATGGAATACTTGCGGAGTATTCAAGAAGTCCGGAAAACTCGACATTCGTGGCACTCAATGAATCTGGATATACACTGTGCTCGCCTTCAATCGTCATTCCCGCTCTGGTAGTCAGTTCGAGCTGAGTTCTTCCTGTTTCAGGCACTCCCCTGCTTATCTGAATTCTTATTACACTGACAAAAGGCTCTCCCTGTATGAGATCCTGTACTACTGCGAACTCAAATGGAGTCTGCGCAAAAGCAAAAGAGATAAATATCATTAAATTCAATATATTGATTCGCATCAGGATCCCCTCTTAGTTTTCCAGTGTTATTCTGCGCCAGTTATCACCGGCAACAGCTTCTATGCTTTTCTGATCCCATCCTCTTCTATCCAGAAGTTCAAATATTTCAGGCCAGACCGAACAGTCACGCACTCCTGCCGGAAGATTTATTGTGCCGTCAAAATCGCTTCCCATACCGGCATGCGTAATATCGGTGATTTCAACAATATGCTCAAGATGATCTGCAATAGTATCAATTGAGGCATCCTTCCCGAGAAAATCAGGAACAAATGTTACTCCTATGACTCCTCCGGAGCTGGCTATTTCCCTGATATCATCATCAGGAAGATTCCGCGGATTGTCCAGAATACTTCTGCAGTTGCAATGTGTAGCAACAGTTCTGATGCCGAGCGAAAGCAGATCCTTTCTCGACTGATCACAGAGATGTGATACATCCAGAATAACTCCTGCATCATGAAGCTGCAAAGCAATGTTCTTTCCCGCTGCCTTCAGTCCTGTATCCGAGCCTATTCCACCGCCGAGGGAATTCTCACCGTTCCAGGTAAGAGAAGCAAAGGATAATAATTCAATTATTTCTTCTCTGTTCTCAATCTCCATAAGGGGCTGGCATCCCTCCAGCAACAGCAGAAGCTCTATTGAAGATTTCTCCTTAACTACTCTGTAAAGAGAGATCCCGTAGTGAAAGGCGGCCACCTGATTCTTTGCGGCTTCAGCACAAACAGCGGTCAGAAGCTGGGTTACACCGGCTCTTATGGCTCTGGGCTGATCAACATGTGTAACTTTATTTCCCTGCAGGAAACTCTCAGCATCCGGCAGTTTAAGAAGCGTGTCAATATGGGCGTCGAATACTGATGGGTTCACTCGCTGCCGTTCTCAAATGACGAAGAGTCAGCCGGGAAGAATATCCGGGAGAATCCGCCTACAAACGTGTCAGCTTTGAATATTAGAAAGATAACAAACAGAAGTAATAGAATATAGAATAGAGTTCTGGCTTTCCCGCTTTTCCGAGGGTGTTTTTCCTGCCAGTCACCGATAATTCCCATTTCTGCTACTCCATGAGCTTTTCTATCCTGAACTGACGGCGAAACGGAGGAAGTCCGGGAAATTCAATTGAATCAGGATAGGAAACAACGTATATGTCGCCGTCGAATCCGCTTCCGCTGTAAAAGAGTGACTCATAAACCGCATTGGAACACTCATCTGAATTCCGGTACTCTCCCCATTTAATCAGGAATTCCGCTTTCCGGAGGGAAACGGGATGAATATTTTCCACATCCTCATAAATTTCATCAAGCTCGCTCTGAACTCTGGATGGAGTCCGGTATAACACATTAACGTATTTGATCGCGACACCGACCACAAGTATCACAACCGCGAATATAATTACGTAAAGGTTTTTTCTACGTGATAAAAAATCCAGCATAATTCCCTACCATCCTGACAGGCACCGTCTGACTATGTCTTTCGCTGCCTCTTCCAGAAGTCTGTTTCTCGCATCAATCTCTGTCTCAGTATCGGGGTCATAAACCAGCCATGTGGTAACACTTTCATTACTGATTATATCAGTTTCCCTCAAAAGATCAATAAAAGTTATTTCAACTCTGATTTCAAGTTTATACTCCTCCACCTGTTCAGAGGATGTATAGGAATAAGGTGTTTTTGAATATGCCGCAACGGTTCCCTCTATCTCTGAATCCTGTTCCTCAAGTACTACGGCAAGTCTTCCATCCCTTACCATCATTTCTATTACTCTGGAACTGATATCCTGTTCAAGACCGTACTGCGTAACTCTGCTTCTGATCGGAATGATCTTGACAGATTGAATGTGTTCAGGGAGGCTTCCACGAAAACCATAGCTGCACGCTGCAGTGATTATCAGCAGCAGGACTACAGGAATAATCAGTAATGGACAGTCTTTATTTCCCTGAATGACCAAACCCCCCATCACCTCTTTCCGAGTCAGGCAATTTCTCAATAGTTTTGAACACAGGATAGGCGACAGGAGAAAGAACCGCCTGAGCTATTCTGTCACCGCGTTCCACCAGGAAAGGTTCATCGCTCAGATTAGCCAGAATAATCTGAACCTCACTTCTGTAATCCGAATCAATCGTACCGGGAGAATTCAGAACGGTTACGCCATGTTTCAACGCGTTACCGCTTCTGGGTCTTATCTGCCATTCGTATCCGGGTGGTATAGACACCTTGAAGCCGGTCGGGATGAGAACTCTCTTCCCCGGATCTATTACAACAGGTGGATAATTGGCAGCCATCAGATCCACACCGCTTGAGCCGTTAGTCGCTCTCGCAGGAATGGGAAGACCGCGCATATGCTCAAGCACTTCAAGCAATACTTCTATTCCCATATGTTCCCCATCCTGCAGAACAACCCATCACTAAAGCAAAGATGTTTCAGTTTTTCTGATCAACATCTTTCATTGTCAAATCAATCTTTCCGTTATCTTTAATAGCGGTTACCTTGACTTTTATATGCTGTCCCCTTTTGAGAATATCTTCCACGTTCTCAACTCTATCTTTGCTTATCTGACTGATATGAACCAGCCCGTCAGTTCCGGGCATTATCTCAACAAATGCTCCAAAGTTCAGGATGTTAACAACAACGCCGTCGTAAATCTGGCCAATCTTCGGTTTCCCTGTTGAGAGTTCTATCAGTTCAAGAGTTCTATTAGCAGCTTCAGCGTCATCCGACAGAATAACGACCGTACCGTCATCTTCAATATTGATGTCAGCGCCGGTTTCTTCCGTTATCGCACGGATGTTCTTTCCACCCGGACCTATAAGTTTACCGATCATGTCTTTTTCAATCGTGATCGTGTATACCCTTGGAGCGTATTCACTTAAGGATTCGCGGGGTTCACTGATTACGGAGTCCATTTCATCAAGAATGAAGATTCTGTTTTCTCTGGCTCTTCCCATGGCTTCCCCGAGGACATCAAGCGCTATTCCTTCAACTTTAAGATCCATCTGTATCGCTGTGATACCGGTTCTTGTTCCAGCGATTTTAAGGTCCATGTCACCGAGATGGTCTTCAACACCTGCGATATCTGAAAGAATGATGTAATTATCCCCATCAGTTACAAGACCAAGGGCAACACCGGCTACAGCATCTGATACCGGAACTCCGGCATCCATCAGGCTGAGGGAGCCTCCGCAGATCGTGGCCTGACTTGAGGAACCGTTCGATTCCAGAATATCCGATACTACTCTTACCGTGTAATTGAAATCTTTCTTTTCCTTCGGCATTACATGAGAAAGCGCCATCTCAGCAAGATGGCCGTGGCCGATTTCCCTTCTGCTGGGTCCGCGAGCGGGTCTGACTTCACCAACACTGAATGAAGGGAAATTATAGTGAAGCATGAAATCCTTGGTGTATTCACCCATCAAGGCATCGATGCGCTGTACATCTCTTGCGCCGCCAAGCGTGACTGCGACAAGAGCCTGAGTCTCTCCTCTTGTGAACAGCGCGGAACCGTGAGGACGCGGCAGTACGCCGACCTCACATGTGATCTTGCGTACATCGCTCTCGGCTCGACCATCCGGACGCTTGCGATCAACAAGGAGTTTTTGCCGTACGAATGACTTTTCCGCATCATGAACGGCATTGGAGACTAGTTTTCGAAGCTGTACTTCATCATCAAGATGCTCGTACTTGCCTGTGAGCTGGTCAAGAGCACTATCTAAAGCAACATCTCCCGCCTCGGAAAGAGCGTTCTTAACACCGTTTCCATATACTTTTTCGAACTCGGGGAAAGCAATTTTATTTACTATCCCCTGCATATCTCCGGGAATATCAATTGCTGTTTCCGGCTGACGTTTTTCCCTGCCGGCAAGACCTTTAAGCTCAATCTGCATCTCATTTATCCTGGCTGCTTCAGCTGCGGCCCGTTTGATTGCCTCCAAGACCAGTTCTTCAGAAAGCTGTTCAGAAGAGCCCTCAAGCATGACTACATCCTTGCCTTTCACGGCTACAACAAGATCCAGCTCGCTTCCCTCCTGTTCTTCCATTGTAGGGTTAATTACGAATTCTCCATTGATTCTTCCGATTTTCACTGATGATACAGGTCCATCCCAGGGGATATCTGATATCATCAATGAGGCTGAAGCTCCGATCATCGCAAGGAGGCTCGGATCGTTCTGACCATCTGAACTCAGGACCAGACAGTAAACCTGGGTCTCCTCCATGTATTCCGATGGAAACAGAGGTCTGAGGGGCCTGTCTATCAGTCTGGCTGTAAGAATTTCCTTCGCCTGTGGCTGACCCTCTCTTCTGAAGAAACCTCCTGGAATCTTACCCGCCGCATAGGTTCGTTCGCGGTACTCTATCGTAAGCGGAAAGAAGGGCAGATCTCTCAATCCACCTGAAGTTGCCGCTACAAGAACTGAAGAACCACCATATGTAACATACACTGAGCCATGGGCCTGTTTTGCCATACGACCGGTCTCGATCGAAAGCGTTCTTCCTGCTATTTCACATTTTACTACATTTAACATTTTCTTTTTTTCCATCTCTTCTTTTTCTCCAGATCCCTGCTGTTTTGCAGAAATCATTTTGCAAGCTTCACTTCAATTGAGTTTTCAATTTATTTACAGTGTGCCGGTAGTTCGATTGAGTTCCTATCTTCTCAGTCCGAGTTCTTTTATTATTGTCCTGTAACGCTCAATATCCTTTTTACTCAAATAATTTAGAAGTTTTCTCCTCTTTCCGACCATCTTCAGAAGCCCTCTTCTGCTGTGATGATCATCCTTGTGAATCTTACAATGTTCGGTAAGATTCTTAAGTTTCTCGGTTAGAATTGCTATCTGAACTTCAGACTTACCTGTATCCTGTTCTTCATTTCCAAATGTCTTAACAAGTTCAGCCTTTTTATCGGCAGTGATACTCATCTTTCTGGATCCTCCATCCATTTTTCTTCTTCAGCAAGTTTCCTGACATTTCTGACATCCTCTGCTATAAGGCCTGATAACTCACCCATGGAACCAGCTGATGCTATCCCTCTAAGCCTCGAACAGAAGCTGACTGTTATACCGCAGCCATACATATTCTCTACCCGGTTGATCAGATGCGCTTCAACCGGACCGGCGGCATTTCCCGGAACAAATACGGCCGCAGGCATTCGCCTGTCACTTTCGGCAAGGGTTACTATTCCGGCATAACTTCCGGGTTCTGGAAGCAATTTACAGAATGGAACCCTGACATTAACAGTGGGAAAACCTAATCTGCGTCCCACTCCTTTACCTCTCGATACGACCCCGGTAACTGAATATTTTCTGCCAAGCAGCAATTCAGCCTGACGAACATCGCCGTTTTCGAGAAGATTTCTGATTCTTTCGCTTTTAACCGGCACATCACCGGTCTTCAGCGGAGGTACAATAATAGTATCAATTCCTCTTGAAGTACACCATTGCCTGAGAAAACGCTCCGTACCTTTCCTCTCTCTGCCAAAGTGAAAATCGTAGCCGACAACAAGTCGAGTAAATTTCTCCCTGGCATAGATATCCTCAAGGAAGGCCTCAGGCTCCATGTTTACGGTAGTCTCATCGAATGGATACAGCAGAATCTTTTTTACTCCCAACTCGCGAAGTGCCCTGGCTCTCTCAAATGAAGTTGTAAGGCGTCTCGACCATGATCCTTTACCAAAATACTGTCGAGGCACCGGCTCAAAACTGACAACCCCCGCATTCCTGTCGGAAAGCAGCGCTACCCTTATTACGGCTGCATGACCGGTATGTATACCATCGAAACTTCCTATTGCCAGTGTCATATCCTCAATCCGTGATAAATACGCAGAGCGGTTTCAATGAAGAACCGTCCCCCTCTGACATTGCCACCAGTCTGCCCTGCTTATCAAGCAGAACCACTGTGCCTTTGAGCGTACTGTTAATTCTTGCTCCATTCGATATAAGCTGCCTGTCTGAATCGCTCAGAATAACGCTCTCGAATGCACCGAGAAGAGCGGGCATCTCCAGCAGAGATTCAGGATTGTCCGGTTCGCAGGATGAACTCTCTATGCTGATGCTCCCGATGGAAAGCCTTCTAATGTCGAATGCAGCGCCGCAGACATCAAGATCATTCCCGATATCCCTTGCCAGGGCTCTTACATAGGTCCCTGAACTGACTGTGACAGCAAAGTACCCTTTACCGTTCTCATATCTCATCAGCTTCCAGTCGCATACGCTAACTCTCTTCTCCGGTGTATCAGGAAGCAAACCTTTCCTTGCCGTTTTGTATGCTCTTACGCCATCTATTTTCACTGCGGAATAACTTGGCACTTTCTGGATAATATTTCCCTTGTATCTCTTAAGAACTCTCTTAATATCTTTCTGATTGATATGCCCTGCGGATCTTCTTTCGAGAATGTTCCCGGTTGTATCATCCGTATCTGTTCTGATGCCGAACTCAATTCCGAAGCTGTATCGCTTTTCGTCAGAAGTTATAAACCTGGATAATCTTGTAGCTTTCCCCAGAAGCACTATCAGCAGTCCGGTTGCATCAGGATCGAGAGTTCCAGCATGCCCGTACTTACTGAAGCCCCCAGGCCTCAGCCACTGATGAGGTTGCCTTCCTTGAAGTGATACCGCTTGATTTATCCAGCAGATATGCTGCACCGCATATGTCAGGAAATGTCAATCGCTGTCCAGATTCTTCATGATGCCAAGCACTTTATCTCCGTCTTTTCCGGATGAATCATGCACAAAAGAGAGTACAGGAACAGTTCTCATCCTGATTGCATCCGCCAGCTTTGATCTGAGAAATCCGCCGGCTGATTTCATTGCCGCGCAGGCTTCTTCAGAATCATTTTCTGAACCGGTTGTCTCGAAAAATACTGTAGCATGTGATCCATCACGAGCAAGTTTTACTCTTGTTATCAGTACATTCCGGAGCCTATCGTCAGAAACATCCCGGATAATCGTTTCCTCAAGTATGCGGCGGATATCACCGGAGAGCCTGCTTCTTTTTCTCTCGTTCATTTCAACCTGCCGCCAATCAGAGTTCCCGGGATACCGATATTATCTCGAATGACTCGATAACATCGCCAACTTTGATATCGTTGTATCCCGAAAGGCCGATACCACATTCAAAACCCGATTTAACCTCTTTGCGATCTTCTTTGAATCGCTTCAGAGAACTGATGCTGCCTGACCAGATATCCACGCCGCTCCTGACAAGCCGCACACGCGCATTTCTTCTGATGACACCATTAACAACATATGATCCGGCAATAACACCTATTTTAGGAACTTTGAAGAGATCTCTGACTTCCGCTGAGCCAAGAAATTCTTCTTTCTCTTCAGGCTTGAGAAGACCGGAGAGAGCCTTTGTCACAGTTTCCTCCACCTGATGAATCACACTGAATGTTGCAATCTCGATATCCAGCGCTGTAGCTTCTTCACGCGCTCTTGCATCCGGCCGGACTCTGAAACCGATTATCACCGCATTTGATGCAGCGGCAAGATTGACATCATTCCCTGATATTCCGCCTGCTCCGCTTCTGATGATGTTAACGGATACTTCGTCGTTACCGAGCCCGGTCAGTGTATCAACAATAGCTTCCGCTGTCCCCTGAACATCTGCTTTAATAATCAGATTAAGTATACCTGATGTTTCTCCGGATTTCTGCCAGAAATCCTTGAGTGAAATCATTCTGCCTGTATGAAGATCTCTTTCTCGCTGAACCAGCTGACGTATTCGAGTGACTTTTCTTGCCTCATGTTCAGACTCAACCACTACAATACCTTCTCCTGCGTCCGGGACAGATGAACAGCCCAGAATCTGTACAGGAATCCCCGGACCGGCTTCTTCGATCTCTTGATTATTGTCATCATACATAGCCCGTACTTTGCCGCTGAAGAGCCCTGCTACGAAATAGTCCTCAATTCTGAGTGTCCCGTCCTGAACAATAATATTGACAACAATCCCCCTGCGAGGATCAATCTCACCCTCTATAACTGTACCTTTTGCAGGCCTTTCAGGACATGCTGTCAGTTCAAGCATATCTGTCTGAAGCATTAATTTTTCCAGCAGATCATCGATATTTTCACCTGTGATCGAAGAAACTTCGGAACAGAGAATATCACCGCCCCATTCTTCAACAAGTATCTTGTGAGAAGCCAGATCTTTCTTGATAAAATCAGTATTCGCTGTCGGCAGATCAATTTTGGTGATTGCCACTACAATTGGAACTCCGGCAGCTCTTGCATGATCTATGGCCTCTTCTGTCTGAGGCATGACTCGGCTGTCGGCTGCAATAACAAGTACTACAATATCGGTAACTCTGGCACCCCTTGTTCTCATGGCTGTAAAAGCCTCGTGTCCGGGAGTATCAATAAATGTAATTCTTCGATTATCAGCAATATTCGTGATATACGCACCAATGTGCTGTGTTATTCCACCCGACTCCGTTGAAAGAACGTTTGTGGATCTTATTCTATCCAGAAGAGCTGTCTTCCCATGGTCAACATGTCCCATAACAGTAACAATCGGTGACCTGGGCACTTCAGTTCCATCTGCGCTTAAACGTTTATCCTCAATCTCTTCAGCGCCATAGCTTTCTACCATTTCCACCTCGAACCCGAATTCATCTGCCACAAGCGAAACAGTCTCAACATCAAGCCTTTGATTTGCTGTAGCCATCACTCCGAGTTCCATGAATTTGCCTATTACTTTGCTCAGAGGAAGATCCATCAATTCAGCCAGTTCAGAAGGGCTTGTGTACTCTGTTATTCGTATCAGCACTGTTTCCTCAGGCCCGTCATGCTCAGTTACCTGGCGTTCCAGCTTTTCCTCTTTGTATTTTCTTCTTTTCTTCTGCCTTGCTTTCCCTGTGCTTGAGTCAATCCTGGCAAGAGTATCACGCACAGTCTTCACTGCTTCTGCAGTTATGCGAGGTTTGCGCCTTTTTTTCTTCTTTCGTTTTTTCAGAGCGGTTTTTGAACGGGCTGCGATTTTTTCTTCATTAAATCTGACCCGTACTTTAATAATTTCTTCAGCAGTCATTGAACTCATATGACTCTTTACAGATACTTTCATCTCTTCAAGAACTTTCAGGAGAGCTTCACTTGACAGGTTAAGTTCCCTGGCCAGCTCATACACTCTCATCTTATTCCCGCTGCTATTCTCAGCCAAGGGAACCACCTGCTTCCATCATTGGTCATTGATCTTTAATTCCATTACTAAGGAAATAACTCTATTTATTTTACGCTATAGTGAATCTGGCTGTATCTTCAGTGAATACTCAGACTGCTATTCTTCAGATTCTTTTTTATCTTCATCTTTCATACTATCAATGAGTTCTTTTTCATCCTCAAGGATCTTACTCTTCTCTTTCTCAAGTTTCACAAATTCCTGTCTCTGCAGGTTCAGTTCTTTCGCTTCTTTCAGCATGGATTTCAGCTTGACGGGACCAACTCCCTCGACTTCAAGTATCCTTTTCTCATCGCCTTCCAAAAGCCTTATCGCACAATCAAAACCGGCTCTTGTTAATCTCTCGGCAAGTTTGCCATTCACGCATTTGAGTTCCAGGATATCAATCGTAATCATATCATCCCATCTTTTCCGATATTCCCACAATGATTTTTCCTCAATCTCGATCCTGTACCCCACGAGCTGTCCTGCAAGCCGGACATTGTGACCGCCTTTGCCTTTAGCTCTGCCAACCTCATCATCCGGAACGGTGGCAACCATTACTGTTTCATTCTCGCCGGTATCCTCATTGTACCGATTTCTCATTTCGACACGAAGGACAGTTGCCGGAAGGAGCGCGTTTGTAACAAGTAATTTTTTATCAATCGTCCATGGAATGATGTCAATACGTTCACTGTTCAGTTCCCGCATAACAGACTGAACTCTCATCCCCTTCATCCCGACAAAGGTACCCACTGCGTCAACTCTGATATCATTGCTTGTAACAGCTATCTTCGTTCTAACCCCGGCTTCTCGCGCAATTGCCTTGATTTCAGCAATACCTTCATCAATTTCCGGAGCTTCTCGTTCAAATAATCTTCTTATCAGCAAAGGTGTTGATCTTGAAAGAACAAGCTGAGGTTCGCTGCTTTCAGGACTCAGTACTTCAACCAGAACGGGGAGAACCGTATCTCCATGTTCAAATCGTTCACCCCTGGCTCTTTCCTCCGGCGGGATTACTGCTTCTATCTGCCCTGCAACGCGAACATTGACTCTGTTTCTGTAAACCTGCTGTACAACACATCTTGGAATCAGCTGTCCAATACGGCTGGAATACTCCTTATGCACCTGTTCCCGTTCAGCAGAGCGTTCGAGTGTGTGGAACTGCTGCCTGAAAACATTGACGGAGGAACGGCTGAAATTGTTGAAATCTACCGGTATTTCAACCGTATCGCCCTCTTCGGCATCCGGTTTGTATTTCCGTGCCTTTCTCCTTGTGATCTGCAAATGTTCTTCGTTCTCCTCAATTTCCTTTACCACAACTCTCAGAGTAACAACGTTTACATCACCTGTTCTCTGATTCCAGGTTACACTTATATTCTGTGGAGAACCGTATTCCAGCTCTGTGGCTTCAATCAGAGCTCTTTTCAACCATTCCAGCAGGAGTTCCTGGTTCGCTCCTTTACTCTCCCTGATCACAGCGGCCAGGGCTTCTATTCTCTGGTAGTTATCTGGCACTTCTATCTCCCTGCTCTCTTATCTAATGTATTGTTATTCCAGAACCTCAAGAGCCTTCCTGATTGCATCAACAGCAACTTCTCTTCCGCTTCTGAAAGTCAGTACTCCAGCATCGTAATGCTCAAGCCAGTCAACAATTTCTTCATCATCCAGTTCGACACGCAACTTCCTGGCAATCGTTCTTTTCCAGTCGACTTCAGTGTGAAGAAGTCTTCCAACACCGGGAGAGCTGACTTCCAATCGGTAATTGAAACCATTCAGAAGCATATCCGTATCTATTGCATCCTTAACTTTTCTGGATAATCTCGCGCATTGGCTGATGGTCACACGTCCCTGACAATCAACCAGAATTCTGATTATATGACTCCTGCCAATTGTTGTCATAGTCTGATCCACAAGCATAAGCTTTTCCCCGACAACCAGTTTCCTGATAATCTCATCAAGATCAGCAATTTCCATTCATACCCCCGCCACACATAAAAATAAAAGGCGGATGAAACCGCCTTGTGAATATTCAAATCCATAAGCGAAAACTTATAATGAAATCTAGCTTATCTTTACATCCCTGGCAAGTGACTTTAGTCCGGTGTCAGGCTCAAATTCTACCCATCACAAGGTCTGTTCTAAGTATTTCGATGTATTGACTATATGTCGGGTTGAGCAGGCAGTTTAGAGTCACGTTCATATCGTCAAGCATGCTGCCGAGCTGATACCTTGTTTCCGTCTCGCCAAGTATTTCCACAAGATTTCCCCTTGAACTCCTCAAACCATCCGCGATATACAGGGTCTGTTCAGATGAAAATGTTGGATTCTCGAAGTAGAATGATATCAGCAGAGTATAGAACCAGGCTATTTTAAGCTTCTGCAACTCAAGATTGTAAGGATCTTCTGATTCAAGCTGCACTAACCCGGAATATGCTTTTCCCAGAAGTGATCCATTTCTGATTACAGCAGATAATGAATCATCGCGCCGCAGACTGTTTGAATAACAATACAGAGGCCCACCTGTTTCGAACCATATGCCGCCGAGAAAATCCTGTATACGAGAGGGAACATTTACTCTGAAGCCGGGTGAGGAGTTGATAAAACTCGTTGTATTGAATAAAAGCCTGTCAAGGATAAGAGCGAAGCTTTCGCTTCTTATGAACAGCTCTCTCTGCTCAGGTGTTTCCAGATTGGATGAGAGCAATACATTGTTCAGCGCTTCAAACAATTCTACCGGGCCGCCAGGCCATACGTTCATATTATTAAAACAATCATAAATATACTTGTCTACTATATATATCAGTATCTTTGCACCCTCCAGTTCGCCTTTTTCCGCAAGAAGCAGCCCCATAGCAGTAATATGTGCTGGAAGGATTTTAATATCTTCCCGATCCAGTTGACCGAGATCATTCAATATACCTGTAGTGTCACCTGATTCCATTCTCTGCATTATGTCAAGTCCGCTTTCCAGCTCTCTCAGCTGAAGTTCCATTCCGCTTCTGAGATCATATGCGATACTCGGCGCGAGACTGTCAGAAAGATTTGCAAACTCATTATACAGACTGTCTGCTGAAGCCGGATGTTTCAGAAAAACAGTTCCTGTGTAAAACAGCAGAATCTGAAGGAGTTTTTCTCTTTTATTATCTGGCATTGTTCTGAAATGATCTTCATCTTCGATCCTTCCAACCCATTGAAGATAGCATGCTTCTGTCCCTTCAGTAAGCGGAGACAGAAGGAATGTCTGTATGCGGTAACTGTCTCTGTTGTGATCATGAAGATTCCACGCTGTTCTCATTGAAGCCAGTGCGCCTTTCGGGTCGCCCAGATTTGTCCGGATAAGCACTGTATTATGATGTACCTCTGCATAATTCGGAGCCCTTTTCTTAAGAGAATCGTACGCGGCAAGACCAAGATTCACATACCGATCCGCTTCATCCAGATCATAAGGAATTCTTCCATTCATCTGCATAATGTTTATCATCGGAGTCGATATCGGTTTGCACAGTAAAGCTCTGGTGACATACGCGCTTCCAAGAGCGTACCACCCGCCAAGTTCATCAGGATTCGTCTCAACGCATCGCTGACACCATGAGATTGAACTGTCCGCCAT
>DAOWNO010000056.1 GCA_030642525.1 Candidatus Aegiribacteria sp. | reverse complement strand
TTAATCAATCTCCCCAATGTTATCAGTCTCTCAAGAATCCCTCTGGGGTTTGCAGCGTGTTTCTTCCTTGTATCCAGAGCGATTATTCCCGTATCCATCATTATCTTTGTGGGGATATTCTCTGATTTTCTTGATGGAATCATTGCAAGAAGAACAAATTCCATAAGTGACTGGGGAAAACTGTTTGACCCCCTGGCGGATAAGATCGCCATGACCGCGTTCATCATTACTCTTGGTTTTCTCGGTGCAGTTCCGGTCTGGTTTATTGCAGTTGCCCTGTCCAGAGATATTCTCATTGCTTCCGGAGGACTTTATCTCACAAAGCGTCTTGGATCGCCTCCGGCTTCGAACATCTGGGGCAAACTCTCAACTCTCATACTTTCGATCTATATGACCATAGCCGCGGTCTGCTATATGCTTGATAAAACATTGTGGCCTTCCGATCTGGTGTTTGCCGGACTCGATCCTGTGGGTCTGGTTTCTCTTGCGTTTGTGCTGATTAGCTTTTTTGTCTATTTTTCTGAGTCCGTACAACGAATCCGGAATATCTGATCCGGGCAGACTTTCAGCTGACGGGAGCATCGATACTTGTATCTGAAAAGGCTGGAGATAGTTGGTTTCAAATCATTTGCGGATGCGTTTGAACTGGAATTCCGGAAAGGCATCTCCTGCATAGTAGGGCCGAACGGCTGCGGAAAAAGCAATATCGCTGACGCGATCAGATGGGTCCTCGGATCCCAGAGTCCATCTGAACTGCGAGCCGATCGCATGGAGGATGTGATATTTTCCGGAACAGTTGACAGAAAACCGCTCGGGATGGCTGAAGTAATCCTGACATTCGATAATTCCAACCGGGATCTTGATCTGGATTTCGATGAAGTTGCAGTAACAAGAAGACTCTTCCGATCCGGAGACAGCGAGTACCTTCTGAACGGTAATCGATGCAGGCTCATGGATATTACAGACCTGATCGTTGACAGAGGGCTTGGAAGCAATGGCTACTGGATTCTGGAGAGAAATATGACCGAGACTATTATTGAAAGCGGTCCGGCTGACAGAAGATTTCTCTTTGATGAAGCCGCCGGGATCGTCAAATATAAAATACAGCGCCACAGAGCTGAACTGAAGCTGAATGGCGCAGGCGCCGATATGGAGAGACTGGATGACATTATTTCCGAGGTTGACAGAAATGTCCGATTACTTAAAAAACAGGTGGCTGATTTCCGAAGGTGGGAGAGATCTGAAAAACGTGTAACTGAGATCCAGGGTCTCATGGAGTATCGAAGTCTCGAAGTATCACAGAACAGATTGAAACAACTGGAGAAGCGCCTTAAAGAGAGCCAGGGACATGAACAGAAATACACTGCTTCGGTCGCAGCCGCTGCAGCCAGACTGAGCCAGGCCAGAACTTCTCTCGAGACGGTTCAGTCTCAACTTGACAGAGAACATCAGCAGTGCTCCATGCTTGACTCGGAACTCGGGAAAGTCCGGGAACAGCTTGCAGTTGCCGAGGAGAGAAGAAAATACACCATAGAGCAGGCAGAGATAGCTGATAAGGAATCAGCGCTGGAATCGGAAAAAGCTGAGAATCTTGAGAAAAAGGCTGATATTCTGCTTGGCGAACAGACCTCCCTTGAGAGCCGGATCAAATCTGCTCGAAGTATCGCGGTGAAGGCTGCATCGGAAACCTCACTTAAGGAAAACGAGTACAAAAGGCTGTCAGCCGAACTTGAAAAACTGAAATCAGAGTACAGAGAAAGGGCTGAAGGCTTACGGTCTCTTCAGGAGGAATACTCGGATCGTCTCAGAAGAATCGAAAGAGCAAAGCAGGAAGTAGAGCATGCTCTGGAAAGAAAAGAAGAGCTTGAGAAAGCAATTCAGAGAATCAGCGATAACCTTGTTGAATCAAAGAAAGAGCTTTCCGGTGTCACTGCCGCAAAAGCTGAGTGGGCAGGAAGACTTGAAAAGGAAAAGGAATCTCAAACGGCAATCACGGGGAAGATCGCCGGAATAACAGATCGAATCAGATCCTGTGAAATGGAAGCAAGCCTTCTGAAGGCAAAGATTGAAAACCTCAGAAAGGCTGATCTCTCATCTGATTCCAGGGATTCGCTCATATCATCAGGTTTGTCTGTTCGATCCGGAATGGGAATAGCAGTCGGCGCATGGCTCGATTCGTTCCAGGACTCAATTATCTGTGACGGCAGGATCCTCCCCGAGGACTCAGGCGGAAAAAGATATTTCCTGAGTGTCAGAGAAGTATCAAAACCGGTGATTCCGGAAGAATCAGTATGGCTTCCTGATTGTCTGGAGGAGAATTCCCCGGATAGTTTCCGAGCATTACTTTCAGGATGTATTGTTGCTCCCGATAGAAAAACCGCAGCAGAATGGTTTTTCAGCGGTATTGATCTTGATATAGTCACCGGAGACGGCGATCTGTTCAGGAAGGACGGACTCGTACGCCTCGGAGTTCCAGATTCAGGCGGAGGAGCAATTGAACGGGAAGCGCTCGCAGAAGAAGCTGAAGAGATGCTGCTGGCACTGAGAAAGAAGCTTGACGCCGATCGGGACCAGGAGAGCCGGCTGAGGAAAACTGAAATTGAATCGTCATCCTCCCTTGAAGAGATTCGCGTTGGGATCATCAACCGCGAAAAAAATGAAGCTTCACTTCAGGCAACAGTGAGCGGTCTTGAAAGCAGGATCAGTGAACTCGCGGCCGAGAAGGAGAATCTCGAGGCCAGTCTTCCGAATATCAGGAAGGCTTCGGAAGATCAGGAATCGAATGAACCCTCAAAAAGAATTGAAGAATGCAGCGCTTTCCTTAAAAAACAGGCGGGTATTCTTGAAAAAATCGAGGCTGGACGGGATAATCTGACCGTCAATCTTAACAGAGCCGTTCGAGAAGATAATGCTACGCTGATCGAACTGTCTTCTCTCGAGACATCTCTGAAGCAGATCGGACTTGATCGGGCAAGACATCTTTCTGACGCTTCGGAATCAAGGGAAGGAAGTAGCGCTCTTAAAGAAAAAGCCGGCAAGCTGCTTGATGGAAAGATCACGATTGATAAATCTATTGAGCAGCTGGAGGAACAGAGGGGCGATCTCTCCCTCCGCAGAGAGGAAGCCGAGAAAAGCCGAACGAACTCCAGCAACAGCAGAGCGGAATGGCTTGAGAAAACCCGGCAGGTTGAAGATGAGCTTTTCGAACACAGAGAAAATCTGTCTTCCGCCAGAGAAGAAAGAGCTTCTCTTTCGGGCGAATTGGAAACAGTAAAAGGGCTTGTCGATGAACTCAGGGAGAAAGAGCTGGTTCTCCCCGAGGAAAAGAGCAGGTTCTGGGACTATTCCGATGAGAATATCGAGAAGGAACTGAACAAGCAAATCGGCTACAGAGAGAATCTTGGCCCGGTAAACATGCTTGCTGTTCCGGAGTTTGAGGAAGCCAATAAAAGAATTACTTTCCTGAAGGATCAGAGAGACGATCTAAATAAAGCCAGAGAATCCCTCATGGACGCTATCAGAGAGATCAATCAGACAGCCGCAAAGAAGTTTGATGAGACTTTCGTTGAAGTGAGGAAGCACTTCAAGGATATGTTTACCAGCCTTTTCGGCGGAGGAGAGGCTGATATCATGGCACTTGATTCAGAAGATCCTCTTGAAGGCGGCATACAGATAGTTGCCAGGCCGCCCGGAAAGAAACTTGAGAATATCACAGCACTTTCCAGTGGAGAGAGAGCCATGACAGCAGCTGCGCTGCTGTTCGCTCTATATCTTGTAAAGCCGTCTCCTTTCTGTGTGCTGGACGAGCTGGACGCGCCACTTGATGATTCAAATGTTGATAATTATGTCAAACTGCTCAAAGGATTTGTTGAAAGAACCCAGTTCGTGGTGATAACGCACAACAAGCGCACTATGGAAGCCGCTGACCGCCTGTTTGGAATAACTATGGTCGAACAGGGAGTCTCATCCATGACATCTGTCAGCCTTGAAACCGCTGAACAGCTGAGTGACAGCTGAGGAGCTTTGTTGATTTGAATCTTTCCAGTAAACTCAGACGGAGCAGAGAAGCGCTCGCCGGTAAGCTTGGCCAGCTGTTCGGCTCGGGAAGTATCGATGAAGGTGTTCTTGAGGAAGCCGAGGAGATACTCCTTGGGAGTGATCTCGGCTGGGAACTGACCGAGAAGATATTGCTCGAACTCCCCGGAAGGATCAAAAAGTCAGGTCAGGGCTGGAAAGAAGCTCTTGCGGGAATTCTAAGAGAAAGTGTGCCTGTCCGCGCGACCTCCCGGATCATCGATGTGCGGCCAAGGGTTATTATTGTGATTGGAGTCAACGGCGCGGGAAAGACAACTGCGATCGCCCGCATTGCAGCGAAACTCCAGAAGGAGAAAAACAGAGTCCTTCTGGCTTGCGCTGATACCTTCAGAGCTGCCGCAGCCGAGCAGCTCGAAATATGGGCCGAGAAACTTGGAACTGCGATTATTACTCAATTACCCGGATCTGATCCCGGCGCGGTAGCATATGATGCAGTTAAGCGGGGTTTGAGCCGGGATTACGATACCGTGATAATTGATACGGCAGGAAGACTTCCCAACAGGAAGGGATTACTGGCAGAACTCTCCAAGATTCACAGAGTCTGCGGTAAAGCGATGGAATCAGCTCCCCACGAAGTGCTCCTTGTTCTTGACGGTACAGTAGGGCAGAACGCAAAAGCCCAGGCAGAGCAGTTTCTTGAAGCAATTCCGGTAACCGGGCTCGTGATTACAAAACTCGACGGAACTGCAAAGGGAGGATCTGTACTGGCTATGGCCAGCCAGATGGATATTCCCGTTAAATACATCGGGGTGGGGGAGAGCAGTGATGATCTCCTTGAGTTCGAACTGGATTCATTTATCAACGCCCTGCTGGATATCGAAGAAGGTAAATCTTGATTCTCAGGCTGGAATCGCTCTGCAAGAGCTTCGGGAAGAAAACTGCCGTATCTGATCTGTCTCTGGAGATTCCATCCGGAGAAATATTCGGGCTTCTGGGGCCTAACGGAGCGGGTAAGACCACAACTCTGAAAATGATCTCCGGACTTGTAGTCCCGGACAGCGGAAGAATAGTTGTTGATTCAGTGGATGTATCCGCTGATCCAGAAAGTGTACATGAACGGATTTCGTATGTGCCTGACGAGCCCACAATGTATTCGAAACTGTCAGGCAGGGAATTCCTGCGATTTGTGGGGAGAATGAGGAACATTCTGCCGGATGACCTTGAGGAGAGAATCGTGTTTCATGAAAAGCTCTTCGATATGGAGGGCTGGCTGGACAGCAGAGCAGAGAGCTATTCTCACGGAATGATACAGAGAGTGGTGCTTTCCTCGGCCTTCATATCCCGCCCCAGGTTATACGTTATCGATGAGCCGCATGTCGGCCTTGATCCAGCCACTGCCGAAACATTCAACAGAATGAGCCGCGCGGCGGCTGCTTCCGGAGCAGCGGTGCTGGTTTCTACTCATACTCTTCCGGTTGCGAAGGTGCTCTGCGACAGGCTGGGTATCATTCATGAGGGCAGACTGATCGAGACGTTCGTAACAGACGAAATCAAGGAGAAAGATCTGCAGGATATCTTCTTCGAAATAACCGGCACCGGCCCCGCCACCGTATCCAACTTCTTTCCAGGGACGTAGTCTGTTTCGTCAACTAACTGGCAATATATACTCTATTGCATTTAATAATGCGAGTTATGCTTCAAATTTCTTAATCCTGATATACTGATTGACATCTCAGATAGGCAGGAACCAGGTCAATTTGCTGAAAACAGTAAAGTCAGGTTCTCCATATTCTCCGGTTACTTCATCAGAATCCGCGTTTTCACCGGCCATGAAGTAGAACATACTGCCGGGTTTGAATTGCCAGCTGAGAAGAATGTTCATCCAGTGATCATTACTCTCCGAAGCCTCAGAAAGCCCGTAATCCGATTCGAACCTTGAAATCTGGGATACCAGTGACAGACTCAGATCTGTATTAAACATGTAGCTGCAGCTTAATTCAAGCGATTTCCAGTCAGTATCTCTCATATCCCATGCGTCGCTGTCCCAGTTGTATCTTAATGCATCCGAAGTCGAACTCCAGTCGATGCCTGCACCGATTGAAACATGAGGAGCAGGTTTCAAATTAAGCCATGTCCCGAAATATCTTCTTGTGCCGTTACGGTAAGTACTGCCGTTTCCCCAAAGGTAGAAATAGAAAATTTTTCTTGAATCCGTTGAACAATTTAATCCCCACGACATACCCGGATCATATTCCGCGCCGTCAGGTCCCTCGTATCTGTCGAACCATGATCCGCTGTACCCGATATTACCATAGATGTTGTACCTGTTGCTAAATGAAACACCTGAATTCAGATTGATGCCCCTGGACGTAATCTCTCCACAAGGCATCTGATTGTAGTGACCGTAAATATTTACACTTGCATCCTGCAGTGTTGGATTGCCGGGGAATGGGTGGAACAGCCCCATATGTGCCCATGAATTTACGGCTCCCGTAGATGTAGTGTATCCGATCATATTAGCGTTGAAATTTTCTTCTCTGTAAGAAAATCCGGTTGAACAGTTAAATCTCTCATTCTTGAAACTGTAAGTTCCCTTGTATGCAAGATTGTCCGACCATTCGCCTGCACAGGAATTCCAGGTGCCGCCGAAGGCTCCATAGAGAGTATGCAGATCGGCTATTCTGATCTGAGCGTCGAGAGCACCCGATCGTCCGTACGAGTAATCCTGATTCTCCTGTTGAGGAATATCCGTACTGGTCATGCTCGCACCGATGAATGAGCCGTCGCCAAACTCCTTGAGCACATGTCCTACCGAGTAATTCGCTGCTGGCTCCAGCATTTCTCCGTTTTCTGAAATCCTGCCTGTGTATGCTTCAAGAAGTCCGAATCTGAACCCTCGAGAAGCTCCTGTCAGTTTAGCACCGCCAAGAATGGGTATAATTTCACCATTGGGCGCAACCGAGCCTATTCGTCTGGAATAGAAAAGATTGAAAGGGAGATCGAACAGATCGGCTCCTTCAAGGAAAAATGGTCTTTTTTCCCTAAGAAAAGATTCCCAATGTGACAGATTTACTTCATCAGGATCAGCTTCTATCTGACCGAAATCAGGATTAATAGTAAGGTCAAGAGAAGCATTGGTTGAAATGCCAATTCTGCAGTCCAGACCTGCATTTCCCCATGGATTCCACTGTTCTTCAGAATCCGGCTGGTACTGAATCTTTCCAGCTCCATATGGTCTCAGTTCAATCCGTCGACTGTCAGGAAGGTTGTTCAGTCCATGAAGTTCACCGAAATCCCTGATATATATCCAACCGTTATCACCCATCCTGAATAGGAACGCGCTTTCATTAGTGCGTGTCATGGTTCTTTTGAAGTTAACACCCCAGACCTGTTCAATATCATCAGAGTAGCGCAGGACAGCGAAGGGAATGGCATACTCCGCGGTCCAGCCAGAATCGGATGAAGCAGTGGCGCTTTCCCATACCGCATCCCAGTTCGAGTCCCATCCACCCACTTCGCATAATCTTCCGTCCTGCTGGACGTTCTCGATATTCGTGAAAAAGAAGTAGGCATTGTTATCGTCGTTAAACGTATCCAGCCATACACCGATCCATTCACTTGAGAAATCATGATCTCTTGGAGTCAGAGCCCTTGTGAATTCTTCCGGATGGCTGTCATACATGGTGAGTGCGACATAGAGTGCTCTGTCATCGTACAGCAGTCTAATTTCTGTTCGTTCAGACATTGGCTCTCCGCAATCCGGTCTGTGCTGAATGAAATCTTCATTCACCGGAATTGCGAGTTCCCAGATATCTTCATCCGGTATGCCGTCAATTTCAGGAGCCTCATCAACTCGTGCAGCCTGTACTGGTATCTGGGAAGAAGCGGCAGCAGTCAGTGAGAACAAAATGACAGGAAATAGTTTTCTGATCAAGCTTTCGATCCTTCCGATTCATTTTCATTAGAGCATGGATTGTGAAGTAATCAAAGATATGAAAGAAAAGTTTAATATCCTAGCACGCCGGGAAAGTTCTGTGTATCCAGATGGTTGAGAGTTACCGCTGAATAATGAAATACAATCCCGTCTTTATGGGAGCGTTGCTTTCATGATGAAGCGTATGATTCGGAGCTTCGTACACAGCTCGTTAGAACTCTGCCGGGTCTCGTATGTATATATTACATACTTAGTATAAACTCTGGTTCATGGAACTGGCTGCTGGTCCGGGAACAGATTTATCTGAATCCAGTTAGCTTTCTGCGAGTGTTACAACCTCTTCGAAACGAGGGAAGCATTTGAATGAATAGGTCAATGGGATTGATTATGCTCCTGATGCTGGCAGGTGCAGCACTGGCAGAGGATCGTATGTGCGCAGGGGCTACGTTGCGGGTAACCTGTAGTTGAAACCGACCGAAGGTCCCGTTCTCGCCATAGCTTCTGCAGCGCTCTTCGGCGGAGCCACGGTTGCAGCCAAGGCTCTTCTCGGGGATGTTACTCCATTCATGCTTGCAGGGCTTCTCTACCTTGGGTCGGGACTTGGCCTCAGCTTGTATTTTATAGCAAAATCGATCACAACTGCGGGATGGAATCGCTCGATACGGCTGACCCGTAGCGATCTGCCCTGGCTGGTTGGAGCCGTTGGATGCGGTGGGATCCTTGCTCCTGTGCTGCTCATGTGGGGGCTGATGCGAATTCCCGCTTCCACAACCTCGCTATTGCTGAACCTCGAAGGCGTGCTGACCGTCCTTTTCGCGTGGGCGATCTTCAGGGAGAATATCGGCCACAGGATGCTCCTGGGTCTAATAGTAATCATCGCGGGAGGCGTGCTTCTTTCATTTACGCCATTGCAAACCGGAAAAAGCAATGTGCTCGGAATGATCACAGTCATTGCTGCCTGCCTGTGCTGGGCCATCGATAATAATCTCACTCGCAGGATCTCCGCCGGGAATCCCGTTGCCATTGCCAGCATCAAAGGGCTGGTTGCCGGAGCGGTGAATTTCACAATTGCCGTGGCTCTGGGCCAGGCGATTCCACGGATATCGACAGTTGTCCTTGCTGGTCTGGCGGGGTTTCTTGGCTATGGAGCAAGCCTTATACTCTTCATCCTCGCGCTCAGAGCCCTGGGCGCAGCGAGAACTGGCGCACTGTTCTCAACAGCACCCTTCATAGGAGCTTCCGCT
>DAOWNO010000259.1 GCA_030642525.1 Candidatus Aegiribacteria sp. | reverse complement strand
GATACTGTACACAGGCACCTCATTTCATCTTCTGTATTACTATCATAGTACAGTAGTACAGCATGTCAAGTAGTCAGTTATCACCTTCCCTATTCCGGGACAGGACGCAATACAGCGGTGTACATCATTTCTTGCGTAATATACCAACACTGTCAATGTTGAATATATGCCATAGACCAGCATTGACAATGTTGGTTTTATGCTGCATACTCTGCTATGGGGGTGATGGTATGGAGACACTATATCTTGAGAGATTGATCAATGATCAGAGAGATGAACTACTGTCAAAGGATACCGGCACTACTCGAGAAATATCCTGGAGAGAACGGTTGAACCTGGATCGGATAGTTGCCATAACTGGCATCAGAAGATGCGGCAAATCAACGCTTCTGAGACAGATAGCTGAATACTTCGGATCAGATTTCAATTACATTAACTTCGATGACCTGAGGCTCTCGAGTTTTAACGAATCTGATTACGATATTCTGTTGACGATTTTCAACAAAGCGAAAAAGTCATCAATCTTTCTTTTTGATGAAATTCAACTTGCTCCAGCCTGGGAACGCTATCTTAGAAAGCTTCATGATATGGGATATAACATCGTTGTAACAGGTTCTAACAGCTCGCTCCTTAGTGATGAACTGGGAAGCCATCTTACAGGAAGATATATCCGTCAGGAACTGTTTCCGTTTTCGTTTAATGAGTTTCTTGATTTCAGAGGTATCAAGCAGATAGATGAGTCAACTGATTCAGTATCCCGGCTTATACAACTGAGCAAGGAATACATATTCAGCGGTGGGTTTCCCGAATTCCTCAAGCACAACAGAAGAGAACTTCTAGAGCAGACATATCGCGACATCATCTACCGGGATATCATAGCCAGATACGGTATTCAGGAACGGCAGGCTTTCCGCGAACTTGCTCAGTTTCTGATGTCGAATCCTGGAATGAAAATCACCTATGGCAAATTATCGAAACAGCTTGGTTTTCGAAGCTCAACTTCCGTGAAGGAATATATTTCTTACATGGAGGATGTATATCTCCTGTTCCAGATGAATAAATTTGACTGGTCTTTAAAACGCAGCCTGCTTGCCCCGCGAAAAGTGTATCCTGTGGACAACGGTCTGAGCGGTGCAATTGCCTTCCACCTTTCTCCAAACAGGGGACATTTACTTGAAACAGCTGTTTTCAACCAGCTAAGACGCTTCGGATCACCCTGGTATTTTTCCAAGCGGAGAGAATGCGATTTCATCATTGAGGATCAGGATTCCGGTTACAAGTGCATTCAGGTCTGCTGGCATCTTGAAGGAGATAACCGGGAGAGAGAACTCGGGGGGCTTCAGGAAGCCATGGATTTCTTTGATATCAGATCGGGAGTGATAGTTACTTACAATCAGGAAAGCTCTGTCAGACTTCCTGAAGGGAAAACTGCAAAACTCATTCCATTCTGGCGATGGGCTCGGGGGTTCGAGGTTAGCCCATAAGTTTATTGATCCTGGAAGCGGCGGGGCATACCGCTATGCAGTTTGAGCAGTCCCTGCCGATCTCAAGCCAGAAATCGAAACATTTTTCGGGATTGAACTGCCATCTGAGAACACCGGGATTGTTTGATTCGGTCAGTACATCCCATGTGGGACTTTCAGAACTGCTCAGCGCGTCTGCTTCACACGCCTCAGCGCACAGTGTACAGCCTGCGCATACTTCCTCTGACGCAGGATAAACGCCCGGTGACTGCACAAGTTCAAGGTCGGTTATCACTTTGCAGATCCTTACCCTCGGTCCGAATTCCCTTGTAAGGAGCAGTCCGTTCCTTCCCAGCACACCAAGGCCTGCATCAACGGCCAGAGGGATACTCAGAGCGGTATCGTTGCCGCACGAACGGCCGTAATAACCCAACAGACGTATGTACTCACCAATGGCTCCGGCAAGGGCTGCAATCTTCGAATACCCTCTCCCGCTTTCCGCCGCAGCGCTGAAATCGGGAGACCTTGATATGCACTCCCTGTCCATTTCCACCGCCAGCACAACAACCCATACAGCGCCCTTCGGAAGTGTTACAGGGTTTCCGGTGCGCTCGTTGCTGTAAAGCCATTTCGGATCGAGTTCGGTGAAACCGACCAGTGAAGCTCCGAATCTTTTTGCGACATCAGAGATGTTTTCCGCTGCTGTCCGGGGATCTGGAAACTCGCACCTGAAGGGGGCGTGGTTACGAACCAGTTTTCTGTTCCCGAGGAGTGTGTCACGGAACGCACCGTGGTAGTTATCATGCAGTGCCCAGGATGCCCTGGCCTCGGCCAGCTCAAGAAGTTCAGGGTCAGCAGGGTCCAGAGTGTCGGGCCTGAAGTGATCGAAACCGGTGAAAATATCCCTGCGGAAGAATACGGTTTTCCGCCTGTCGAACCTCCCGTGAATTTCAGGGTCCAGGTACTCTGTAATCTTTCTGCTCATTACTGCCTCCCGGGAGAATATACTAAGAGCCCGGCGTAAACCGGGCTCTATTTAGTAACTTAAATGAAAACCGCTACTTCAGGAGAACTGTACGCAGACTTACCTCCTGCTCACCCACTGTTCCGTAGATGAAATAGGTTCCCGCAGAAATACTGCTGCCGGAAATGGTCAGGTTATGCGTTCCCGCAGACAGCGTACCGGAATGGAAGTTTCCGATCCTTCTGCCGGTCAGATCAAACAACCCAAGATCGCACTGGACGCATCCCGGGAGTTCAATAACAGCGCTGAATGAGCCCATGGCCGGGTTAGACACAGTAACGAACTGCGATGTGCCGCCTTCTTCAATACCTGTGGTTCCGGTCAGGTAATCCATATAGACCGTCATAAGCTCTTCTCTTGTGGTTCCAGATGAAACTTCTTCAAATACGCTGAAGAACACAGCGGATGTGATGGTTCTGTAAACGTTGGAATATCCGGAACACCCGACTCTTCCCTTTGTGTCCTGGCTTTCGAAGAGAATCTCTCCACCATTCGCAGTGAAAAAATCTACATAACCGTCAGCTTCTGTTTTGTATGGATAATCGAATTCCATTCCGCTCGTTATTCCAAGGCCTGTAATGCTCTGAACATTACCTGTAGAGGCAGCGGAGCCATCCCCCGCATAAGTCAGTCCGGTGTATGCCCAAATATTTAATGTTCTATTGTTGTAACCGATGTCATTGCCCTCGAAATAGACTCCGCCGCCCGCTTCAAGGTAAGTGATGAGTTTTGCCCGCTCCGCCGGAGCGATTGTATTGTTGTCGCCTCAACAGGTATACATACCCATCATCATGAACACCGCATCGTAGGAACTCAGGTCTGTTGGTAGAGTTGTCCCGGAATCGACATTGTCCCCAAGACTTAGCAGCGTCTGTTCCACCCAGTAGCCCGTATCAATGGAATCACCTACAGCCGGGTCCCAGATCAGATCCTCCTGGTCGTAATTGTAAATGTATACATCACTGCCAAGACAGAGAGCTGAAACCAACAGTAGAATTAGCGATAGTATCTTCATAATCACCTCCCGTACTTTGAATTCAAAATTCCTGGAATCTTTAGTATAATGATAGTGTATACAAACAGCAAGTTCCACGAATCGTTTCCAGAAACGTATATATTGTTTGTATTAATAGACATAAAAGAGGAAACCCGGCATTGAGCCGGGTTCCCTTTCTTATGAATATGTAACCGGAGTTTCTAGAAACTCATTCTCCAGCCGAGGTACATGTCGGTGTAACCGTCCATG
>DAOWNO010000220.1 GCA_030642525.1 Candidatus Aegiribacteria sp. | reverse complement strand
CCCCGCGTTTCGAAAATTGTTCTGAACATGGGTCTTGGAAAAGAAGCCATGGATAACGCGAACAACCTGAAAAACGCCACTGAGCAGCTTGCCACAATTACCGGTCAGATGCCGGTGGTTTCAAAAGCGAAAAAATCAATTGCAGGATTTCGCCTCAGGGAAGGAACACCCATAGGCGTGTTTATCACTCTCAGGAGAGATAGAATGTGGGAGTTTCTTGATCGATTGATAACCTTTTCAATTCCGCAGGTAAGGGACTTCAGAGGATTGTCTCCACGTGGTTTTGACGGGCGCGGCAATTACAATTTTGGTATTGAGGAACAGGCAATATTCCCAGAGATAAACGTTGACAGTATCGATAAATTCAGGGGAATGAACATTGCAATAGTAACAACCGCTCCAACGGATGAGGAAGGTCTTGAACTCCTGAAGTTTCTTGGCATGCCTTTCATTCGTACCGGGCGATAACAGGGGGTGGTGAAAAATTGGCTAGAAAAGCTCTCATAGAAAAACAGAAGAGAACCCCTAAATTCAAGGTAAGGAAATACAACAGGTGCTGCCTTTGCGGACGCCCCAGAGGATTCCTGAGGAAATACGGAATTTGTCGAATCTGTTTCCGGGATATGGTTAACAGAGGCCTGCTTCCGGGCATTCGTAAAGCCAGCTGGTAGGGAGGCAAAAAAATGGCGATGACAGATCCAATAGCCGATATGCTTACCCGGATCAGAAATGCTTCCCGGGCTGAACATAAAATGGTTGATATTCCTGCATCCAATTTGAAGATCTCTATTGCAAGAACATTGTATAACGGGGGATTCATCAGGGGGTTCAGGAAAATCGAGGACAGTAAGCAGAATATGCTGAGAGTTTACCTTGCGTACAGGAACGATCAACCTCTGATTGTCGGGATTAAACGGATATCCAAACCGGGTTGCAGGGTGTACACGAGTTCAACGGATATTCAGAAGGTTATGGGTGGCCGTGGTATGGCCGTTCTAACAACCCCCAAGGGAATCCTTACGGACTCAGAAGCACGAAGACAGCACGTGGGCGGCGAAGTTCTGCTCCACGTCTGGTAATGGAAAGGGGAACCTGATATGTCAAGAATAGGCAGATTACCCATTCCTTTGCCTGACAGGGTAACGTTATCTGAGAAGAAAAAACTTCTCACGGTTAAAGGCCCCAGAGGAGAGATGACTCTGCAGATTCCTCCGGGAATCAGAGTGAAAACTGAAGATGGTTCAGTGATTGTCTCGATAAAAGATGATTCGAAAGAACTCAAGATGTTTCACGGTACAACCAGAGCTCATCTGGCGAACAGAATTCAGGGGGTCTCAACCGGGCATAGTAAAATGCTCATTGTACAGGGAAAAGGATTCCAGGCTGAAATCAAGGGTCGCATGCTGGAAATGCAGCTTGGTTTTTCGCATAAAGTACTTTTTGAAATACCTGTTGGCCTGGTGCTGGAGATAAAACCGGGGCAGAATTCATTCACGCTTACCATAAGCGGGAATGACAAACAGCTGGTTGGCGCGTTCAGCTCAGAACTTTATAAAGTAAAAAAGGTTGAACCATATAACCTTATCGGTTTTCGCTATTCAGACCAGCATGTCAAGCGCAAAGCTGCTAAAACAATAACTTAGGACAGGAGGAGACCGGGAATGGCAAAATTGAACAGGAAGCAGCGTCTCCGCCGTAGGCATGTTCATATCAGAAAGAGAGTGAGCGGTGTCGCTGGAAAACCCAGGCTTCTGGTCAGAAGATCGATCAGACATATAGAAGCGAGTCTTATTGATGATGTTGCGGGGAAAACAATACTTACGGTAACGAGTAAATCCGGGAGTTTTTCCACGGTAAAAAAGGAAAGTAAGACTGAACAGGCCTCGAGACTTGGCAAACTCATTGCCGCAAGAGCGAAGGAAATTGGTATTAAGGAAGTGGTCTTTGATCGAGGAGGTCATCCTTATCACGGAAGAGTCAAGGCGCTTGGGGATAATGCCCGCGAAGCCGGGCTCAGGTTTTAGAAGAGGTGGTCCATCAGGTGAGTAACGACAGAAAGGACAAGACGTCCAGACCGGACAGGAAACGAAGAATATCAAAACTGGAAGAAGCCGGCCTTATTGACAGACTCATAGCGATCAACAGAGTCGCGAAGGTGACAAAGGGCGGGAGAAACTTTGGTTTCAATGCCGTTGTTGCTGTCGGTGATGCCAAAGGAAAAGTTGGTGTCGGTCTTGGAAAAGCAACCGAGCTTCCTGAAGCTATCAGGAAGGCTCAGGATACTGCCAGAAAAAGTATGATAAGTATTCCACTGATTGATAACAGAACTATCCCTCACAAGATACTGGGCAGGAGCGGTGCCGGAAGAGTGATTTTGCGTCCTGCCAGTCCGGGTACCGGTGTTATTGCCGGTGCTACTGTGAGAGCCATAATGGAATGTGCCGGAATAAAGGATGTACTCACGAAGTCTCAGGGTTCGAATAATCCTCATAACGTTGTCAAGGCAACAATGGAAGGATTAAGAGACCTTGTACTCATCGACAGGGTTAGCGGATACCGGCAGGCGGCGATTGCCAGAAGGAGTACCGATGGCTGACAGGAAACTTAGAATCACTCAGGTGAGAAGCGCAATCGGTCGTTTGGAAGTGCAGAAACGTACACTTGAGGCTCTCGGAATAAAGCGATTGCAATGTCCTGTCACGCATAAGGACAACCCGCAGATTCGCGGAATGATCAACAGAGTTTCGCATCTGCTGAAGGTCGAGGAGGTTGACGAATGAGACGCTTGCAGCATCTGAGACCCGCCAGGGGTGCGGTAAAGCAAACATCCAGGCGAGGTCGCGGCCGCGGAACCGGCACTGGCGGAACCAGCGGCAAGGGACACAAGGGGCAGAAGGCCAGAGGAAGTATCCAGCCCTGGTTCGAAGGTGGACAGATGCCCATACAGAGGCGAATGAGTCACAAGGGTTTCAACAACGCGCGGTTTGCCAGGAATTATCAGGTTATCAATATCTGTCATCTGAGCAGATTCAGCGCTGAAAGCGTTGTGACACCTGATGATATGAAGAAAGCTGGCTTGATCAGTTCAAGGTTTCGACCCGTGAAAATTCTGGGAAAGGGAGAGCTGGATAAAGTTCTTACGGTATGTGCTCACTCTTTTAGCTCAAAAGCTTTGGAGATTATCAAATCCGCTGGTGGTTCTGTGGAGGTTCTTGAATAATGCGTGGCTTTGAAAACATTCTGAAAATACCGGAACTGAGAAAGAAGATATTTTATACTTTCATTCTCCTTGCGGTATACAGGATGGGAGGGCATATCCCTGTTCCGGGGATTGACGGTGATGCCCTGAATCAGGCTTTCAGCCAGGGCGGCGGACTGATGGGCATGTACGATCTGTTCGTGGGTGGTGCTCTCAGACGAGCATCTGTGTTTGCGCTTGGAATAATGCCGTACATATCCGCATCGATCATCATACAGCTTCTTACATCGGTATTTCCATATTTTGAGAGACTGAAAAAAGAAGGTGAAGCCGGACGTCAGAAAATGACTGAAATCACCAGATATGCTACAGTCGTACTGTCATTCATCCAGGGACTGGGAATCTCACAGTATCTGATCGGTCTTAACAGCCAGGGAATGATGATAGTACCGCATCCCGGTCTGGGGTTCACGGTGCAGACCGTTGTTACATTAATTACGGGAACGATATTTGTCATGTGGCTTGGTGAACGAATTACCGAACGTGGAATTGGAAACGGAATCAGCCTTATCATTTTTGCAGGTATAGTCGGAAGACTTCCCGGAGCGATTGTCTCAATATACCAGGATGTGTTCGTGCTGGAGCAGACAGGATTCATTACCGCAATTTTCCTCGGTGTATTCATGTTCGCGGTTGTTGCATTCGTTGTTCTCATGACGGAAGCTCAGAGAAGGATACCTGTCACATACGCTAAACAGGTTAGAGGACGTAAAGTCTATGGCGGTCAGAGTACACATATACCACTGAGACTCAATACAGCCGGAGTTATCCCGGTTATCTTCGCACAGGCATTCATGATGTTTCCCAGCAGTATAGCCATGTTCTTCCCCAATTCCGGGGTTGATACATGGGTCAACGCGCATCTGGCGCCCGGAAGTGCCATATATATAATAATATATTCTCTATTGATTATCCTGTTCGCGTATGTGTACACAGCCATTACATTCAATCCGCAGGATCTGGCTGAAAACATGAAAAAGTATGGCGGGTTCATTCCAGGCCGCAAACCGGGGAAAAGCACCGCTAAATACATCGAGAAAGTACTTGT
>DAOWNO010000268.1 GCA_030642525.1 Candidatus Aegiribacteria sp. | reverse complement strand
TGGAATCCGGGCCTTTCGTGCTGCAGACAAAGCTCCAGACCAGTGTTTTTCAGCCAGACCCCACTCATTTTGGAGATAGGCAACATTACCAAGACTGCCAAGACAGAGAGTATTAAGACCGGGGTCGCCCAATGGTTCTGCAATCTCGGCGGCAGCAGTTAAATATGGTACTGCCTCATTGGTTCTTCCGGACATCAGCAGGAAATTCCCTATTCTTTCTTTCAATTCTGCTCTGATTCTCTTTAGAAAATTGCTCTCTTCATCCAATTCGCCTACAGATTCACCAAGCATTTCATACAACCTGGTGAATAACTCTATCCCTTCATTCAATTTTGACTTCATCTGAAGCATGATGGAAAGAGCTTTTGTGTATGAAACAATTACCTCGGGGTCCAGCTCTGTGAATGCATAAAGAACACCCTTTCTTATGTTCGGGTACTCTACAACAGTCATGTTAAGGGCAGCGGCCTGATCGCCTCCCTGCATCATTATGGAAATGTGATTGAGGAATTTATGGTAGTACATGCAATGCTTCTTCTGCAGTGCTCCCATGCCTCCTGTCAGCCCTTTCTGTTTCTGCTCTGCAAATTGTCTGGTTAGCGGGTGCAGAATGTATCCAGTTCCTATTCCCGGCTTTACGATTGAATGGTCGATTAGACACTGCAGGATTTTAAGGTTGCAGCCTGCAACTTCCAGAGCTCCATCGCGACTAAACCCCCCTTCAAAGACAGATAGGCCTGCCAGAGCATCCTGCTCATTTTCACAGAGCAGATCCCATGAATAATCGAAGACGCTTTGAAGGCTCTGATGTCGTTCCGGACGATCCTCTGCAGAGCTCTCAAGAATTTCAAGATTTTTCTCAAGTTCTCGTTCCAGATCAGAACATGAAATTGTTCTGACCCATGAAGCAGCCAGCTCTATCCCAAGTGGTGAACCATCCAGAATGCTACAGATTCCGGAAATTGCCTGATAGTCATGTTCTGTTGGTGTGAATTCCCGGGACACCTGCTTGACTGATGAAAGAAAAAGACTGTTTGAATCCACATTCACCATACCGGTAAGATCGTAGATGCTTTCTTCCCGGATCCCGAGTCTTCTCCTTGATGTAGCAATGACCTTCAACCCCGGGCTACTTTCAAGAAGTCGTGATACAAGGGATGCATGAACAGTTACGTGCTCGAAATTGTCCAGAACAAGAAGCGCCTCCCGATTGCTGAAGAAATTTCTGATGTGTTCCTCTTCCGCCAGGTTTTCTGCAAGTCCCGGAGAAAGAGTTTCCTCAATGAGCGACACCATAGAAGAGAGGCTGTCTGAATTCTCCAGTGGAACAAACCAGACACCATGTTTGAAGTTCTCAGCCATTTCAGCTGATGCCCGAATTGCAATTCTTGTTTTCCCTGACCCTCCCTGCCCCAGAACAGTTACCATACGGCAACCAGGCGCGGAGATCATGGAAATAATCTCTTTCAGCTCCTTCTTCCTTCCCACGAAAGGAGTTGGCTGAACAGGCAGATTGTGTGCTCTGGATGATCCCGAATCAATTGCGGGAAATGCCACAGCATGAACTGGATGTGACAGCGAATAGACATGCTCCGGTTCAGTGAGATCCTTCAGTAAGTGATAGCCTTCATCAAGCAGCGATGCTCCATGAGGAAGCGTCTCGGATTCTGCAGCGGAAGCACTCAGCAATATCTGTCCGGGCCATGCAACAGACATAAGCCTGGAAGCCCGGTTGACGGAATTGCCGAAGTAGTCTCCATTGCTGGTCACAGCATCCCCGGTGTGAATACCTATACGAACTTTGAGTTCTCCCACAGCTGACCAGTCTTCTGAACAAAGATGTATCTGGATTGCCAGTGCACACTCCAGTGCTCTTCCATTGCCAAAAACTATCATGAAGCCGTCACCGGTGTGTTTTACAACGGAACCTTCAGTACTTACAACTGCTTTCCGTATAATGCGGTCATGTCTTGAGAGAGCCTGCGGCATGGCGGCAGGATGGATCTGCCACATCCCAGTCGAGTTTCTGATGTCGGTAAAGATAAAGGTCGGCACCCGGAGCTTCCTCCCAGTCTTGCAGATCAAGCAGTATTACTATTTCAGTGTTCCGTGCAGAATCGAATAAACAATACCGCACATACTGCACCAGATGCAACAGCATGGCTTTCTCCTCCGGAGTTGAACTTAAACCATGCGTTATCAAATATTGCATAGTCCTTAAGGTCATCACCTCAGTAGTATCTGGTGGTGGATACAGTGCGGCACGGCAGCCGCTCCACCATTATTTCATCTCAGCTGCTCACTGAGAAATGGTATGAGACTGTTAGAGACCCGACAATAGCAGATGCAATTCTCAACATAATTGTTCATAGTTCATACAAGATTGAACTTGATGCAAGCAAAAAAGAAAGCATGAGGAAGATTTATTCCGAGATTGATAAAGAGGATATTAAAACGCAGAAAGAAGACAGAAACAATTAATGAACTGTGTCAGCCTGCAAAATCAATCTGTTTCAGTTTTCTTCCATTCATTCATTGTAGTCTCTTATCGCTGATTCATCTGTAATTCTTCTCTTCATTTCTTCGTACCGGTAAACACCCATAATCGCTGTAAACAAACTGAAACCAGCCAGCAGAACTCCAAACACCACATAAATGAAAGTTGAAGAAAACAGTTTTACAAGAGTGGCTCCGGAAGCAAGCAGCATAATAGCTGTCCTTATATACGAAAGAAGAGTCCGCTCATTTGCAAGAGAAGTTCTCTCACGGGCAAGCCTGTCTCTCTCCAGTGAATCACGCTGTGTCCCAGTACTGTTCCCGGTATCAGAAGTCATTAGTCCTCAATTGCTGCAAGTGCAGGGTTTCAGCTTCTCGTCAGGTCTGTTGTTTCGTTGACTGATTGGATACACCCCAGTATAATGGATTCCGGTGCTGAAAAGGGACAGGATACTTAGCCTTAAGGTGGAATCCTGGGACTTATCGATGAAGACATGAAATCGAGTTTCCTGGTGCAAAAATGCTGGATCTTGAGGAAGAAAGGATCAAATCGGAAATGATCCCTGAAGAGGAGAAGCTACCCGGCGAAGAAAATGGAGACTCTCCCATGCTTGAACTTACGGAACTGTAGCGATGTCTTTCCTGCTTATACTGCTTCTTGGTTCAGGTTCCATTTCATCTTCAGCCATGGAGGCTGTTCGAGTAGAGGTGGGAACATCTTCAACTATCCTTACATGGGAGTGTTCCGGGATACAATCTATTGGGGGACTTCCAGATGGTCTGACAGGCTATATGGCGGACGATTGCGGTTATTCCGGTCCTGCAGGTTCCGTTCTTCTGCCGGAGGCCGCCCTTTATTTTGCAATACCGCCCGGTGCTGAACTCGAGCTGGAGGTAATACCAGAAGGAGTCCGATACCTCTCGGGAGGTACGGTCTCCAAAGTAAGCGTATCTCAGGATGGAATAGATAGTTACGAAGAGGCATCCCCCGAAGATATCCCTCGAATATGGGGCATTATCGCCGATACTGGAACCTTCAGAAGAGCAGGCTACGCTCATGTTCAGCTGCACCCTGTAATAAACCGTGACGGTGCACTTTACGCAGCCGACAGATTCCGTATACACCTGAGTTATACAGCCTCCGGACCCGCTGTTTCCGTTTC
>DAOWNO010000211.1 GCA_030642525.1 Candidatus Aegiribacteria sp. | reverse complement strand
GGCATACGGATGTCAGGAAGAGACAGAGGAGGTTCCGCGGTAACGCAGATAGAGCCATATTCCCAGTACAAAAGCAGAAAGAAGCATTATCAGACTGATTATCTGATTGTCAGTAAAACTGTATCCCAGAAGCTGGCTGGGGGTGTGATCAAAATAGCGAAACTCCTCTATACCGAATCTGGTTATACCGTACAAACCCAGAAACAGACAGAAAATAAAACCGGGAAAATGTTTACGCCTATCAGCCCACAGGAGGATTCCTAAAATGAACAACCCGGACAGCGAGCTGTAAAGCTGCGTCGGATGAATAAGGGAACCGGGGATAATTCCGGTATTGAAGTAGGGCATCGCGGAATCAGGAAATGAAACTCCCAGTGAACATGATGTTTCTGCGCCGAAGCAGCACCCGTTCAAAAAGCAGCCAATCCTGGTGACGAAGATACCCAGAGCAAATGAAGGAATGATAACATCCGCGAGTTTCCATTTGGGGAGTCGCTTCCTCCAGATGGCATAGAACCCTATTACTACGGCCAGAATCACGCCACCCAGCATACTGAGGCCGTACAGGCCCTTCCAGATAGCAATTACATCCAGCCAGTGCCCCTGGAATTCGGACATGTGTGTAATTACATAGAAAAACCGTGATCCCACTATGGCAGCAATCATCAGACGAACGCCCAGGTCGTAAATATCTCCCTTGGATATTCCAGCAGCTTCACCTCTTCTGGCGGCCAGCCAGAGCCCGAGCATGAAGGAAACAGCAAGCATCAAGCCATACGAGTTGATAGGCAGCGAACCAATTTTAAACAGAACCGGGTGCATTGTAAGAACCTTTCTACGAGTCTGTCCGATAATAATCCATGTTTTTAGAAACTATAATCTAAAGTACGAGCCGATTCCTGTCACTTCACACTTCTCTCCAGTACATGCCTGCATTTACAGCAAGTCCCAGCAGGAACAGCACTATGATCATCTGACTTCCCCCGTAGCTTATCAGAGGAAGCGGGAGCCCGGTTACAGGCATGATTCCAAGTGTCATTCCTACATTAACGAAGACATGAATGGTAAAATATGCTGCTATTCCCACAGTTACAAACGAGTTGAAAGCATTGACCGATTTTCTTGCTGCAAGTGTTATCCTCCATATAAGCACAAAGAACGTTGCAAGGAGAATAATCCCGCCAAGGAAACCTGTCTCCTCCGCCCATACCGAAAACACAAAATCTGTATGTCTGGCCGGCAGGAAAGCCAGCTCTTTCTGCGCTCCCTGAAGAAAACCCTGGCCAAATAACCCTCCGGATCCTACCGCGACTTCTGACTGAATGATATTCCATCCGGCTCCGTGCGGATCGCTTGAAGGGTCAAGGAAAGTAATCAGTCTTGATTTCTGATATGTCTCAAGCAGATTCCATGCCATTGGTGTCAGAGCTGCAACAATGGAATTCCCTCCAATGAAAATCAGCCAGCTTGAGAATGGATATCTCCGTCTGTAAAGTATCAATCCAAGAATGCATATGAACAGGATCCATAAAATGATGTGTATTGAGGATACAGCGGCCAGAAACGGACTCATGATCAGGTATATCCATCCAGGACCATATCCGGCCCAGACAAATATCGCAAGCACAATCATTACCATTGCGACTGAAGTTCCAAGATCAGGCTGGATAAGTGTCAGAACGATGGCTGGAAGAATGGTCAGAAACACAAGGAGTTCACCAAATTTTCTGGGCCGGACTCTTAGTGATGACAACCACCATGAACTCATCAGAATCAAGCCTGCTTTTGCTATTTCGGATGACTGAATATGCAGAGGACCTATGATGATCCAGCGATCTGCCGGTCCGCTTCCGAGAAAAATGGTAGCCAGAAGAAGCAGGCAGGTCAGCAGATAAACAACCGGGGATATCTCTTCAAGTCTTCGAAAGGAAATCCATGTTCCTACAAGGAAAAAGGCTATTCCTATAACCACCCAGAGTACCTGCCTGCTGAACAGGCCGCTTTCAGAAACCGCCATGGATGCGGAATATACAGTACTGAGGCCTATTGCCAGCAGTATAGCGACTGAAACAATCAGAATCAGATCGGGACGGTCTCTTCCGGTCAGTTTAAATCTCCTCTCGCTCAGCAAAGTAGCTCGAAAGTATTCTTTCTGCAATGGGTCCGGCAACAGAACCGCCATGCCCTCCATGTTCAATAACGACACATATCGCAAGGGGCATTGGATCCCGTACAAACCCGATTACCAGAGCGTGGTTTTCTCCAGGGCATTCAGCTGTGCCGGTTTTCCCCCAGAAATCCAGAGAAGAATCAGAGAAGGCATTAAACAAAGTTCCTCTTCTGGAAGTAACCACCATGAGCATACCCTCGGTCACAACATCAAATGCGGAGTCCGTGACAACGTCAGGGGAAAGAACCGGATCCAGAATTTTTCTTTGAAGAATAATTCCGGGATGCGGCATTTCACCTCTTGAGGCAATAATTCCGGCAATCACTGCAAGCTGAAGAGGCGTTGTAAGAAGCTCTCCCTGACCGATTGAGATATTAAGCAGGTTACCGAGACCCCATCCATCACTGCCATAGGTGCGAGTAAGATAATCGGAATCAGGAATCAGACCCGTTTTTTCTCCTGTAAGAACATCCGTAAGTCTGGATCCCATCCCGAAACAGGCTGAATATTCGGCAAGTTCATCAATCGAACCCAGCTGTACTGTCCTGTAGAAAAATACGTCACATGACCGTTCAAGTGCCTGTACTACATTTAACCGGCCATGAGCTGTCCAGCATCCGAATTTGGTATCACCAAGTGTCAGCGAGCCGTAGCAGGGTTTTGGCATGTAATCCCGTGAGATCAGACCCTCCGAAAGCAGCCAGCATGCCGTGATAACTTTATAAGTGGAAGCAGGGGGATAGGTTGCTGCCCATGCTCTTTCGAAGAGAGGATTATCCCTGTTATCGAGGATAGCATTCCATTCATTCTGAGTGATCCCCTGTGCAAACATATTCGGATCAAACGTTGGAACCGAAGCAGCGCAAAGAATGTCCCCGTTTTCATAGTCAATGATCACTGCTGCTCCGGGCATTCCAGTCTGTTCCAGCTCCGTTATCGCAATATTCTGCAATTCAGCGTCAACTGTGAGCGATACATTCCCGCCCGGCACAGGTTCTTCTGAAGAAGCGCCTCGAAACTCTTCTACAATTCTGCCGAGAGCATCAACAACCTCTCTCTGAAGACCGGGAATTCCGCGCAGTGTTTCATTGAGGCTGAACTCAAGACCCGTCCTGCCGGTAATCTCCCCTCTGAATGAATCCTCTGTATCAGCTAATCCAACATACCCCAAAATGTGACAGAAATCCTCCGGTCTGTGGTAACGTCGGAGAGGAGCAACATCAATTATCACGCCTGGTGTTCTGTACAGATTCTCGGCGATTGAACTGACTTTCTCCACACTCAGTCCCTCCCTGAGCACGACTGGTCTGTGAGGTACAGCTGAAGCTTGATCAAGGATTTCATTCAATTCACCTTCGGTCATTCCAAGCTGTTGTTCGACAAGTGAAGAATTGGTTCTGTCGAATTCTGAAGGTACTGCGGAAACGATAAAGGCAGGTTTACTGTCAGCCAGGATAATACCATTTCTGTCACTGATGATTCCACGTGGAGCTGGTGTGACGATAACCCTGATATGGTTCTGACTTGACAGTCCCCGGTAATACTCACCCTTTATCACCTGAAGATAAACCAGCTTCACTCCGAGCAGAACAAAGAGGACTGATACTACGGATAGAGAGAAGAAGAATGGCCAGTTTTTCCTGTTGCCATACATTCAACTATCCTGATACTCTATGCGCTTTGATATGTGCAAACAAAGTCACTGCTGAAATGATCAAAGCTCCGGAAGCTGCTGTAATCAGGGTTCTGGGCAGGGATAGAAGAAGCAGTGAACTGAAACCTGAACCGAAAGGACGTGATGCGACGATAATGAAGACAGAATCAGACACCAGCACAGCCATAGCTGCCATGAGCAGAAAAGAACCCCTTCCTTCACCCGAGGAAACCTCACCAAGAATTCCGGCAGCGTACAATCCTGCCAGCAGCGCTAGAGAAGAAGAACCGAGAGGTTGATGAAGCAGAAGATCCAGGCCCAGACCGGACCAGAATGCTCCGTCTACAGCCCATTTCCTCCCATGATTCTCAGCAAGGTAAACAAGAACCAGAGGTAAGAAAGATGGAGCCAGAAAAACCCGTCCGACTGTCAATTCCAGCAGAAACTGAATAATGACAGTAATTGAAAGCAGAAACAGTCTGACCTGCATATTCTACCTTTCATCCTCAATACACAACATTCGCATGCGTTATTATCGCGCAAGGGCGGAAGAAGTTTCATCGG
>DAOWNO010000091.1 GCA_030642525.1 Candidatus Aegiribacteria sp. | reverse complement strand
CTCTTCTTTCAGATGTGCAGGCTGATGTGATCGTTTTCATGGGTGCTGGAAGTGTGGATCAATATGCGCGAAGAATTGTCAGAGGTGGGGAATGATCGTCCGGCGCAACAGGATCATCTGGATACTTCTCTTATCCGGTATTATCGCATTTGCGCTTGCGATGACATACAGATGGTTCGAAAGGGGAGGGGCATTCGACCTTGCTACAGTGCGGGTGCGAGGGATACGACAGGCTGATTCTTCAGCAGTATGCATTGCTGTTGAATCTCTGTTCGGCACATCCATCTGGCAGATCGATCTTGAAGAGGTTCAGGATCGTCTTGAAGATATCCCTGGAATCGATGATGCTGCAGTCAGTCTGGAACTGTTGAATGGAATTGTTCTGCGAATCGAACTGGCTGAACCCATATTTGCTGTCAGCGATTGCACAGGCACGATAGCTATTTCATCATCCGGAGAGCGTCTTCCGGTTACTTTTATGACAGATACAATTCCTGTTGTTGATGCTCCCTGTGATATAAGCACCTCAGTTTATGCCAGCCTGGCGGAATGGTTTGAGAACGTGGATTTTGAACACGACAGTCTTGTGTTTCGCTATTCCGACGAGGGTTTATCAGTCTTCATGGGCGACTGTCGTGAAGTACTCCTGGGAATTGATAATCTATCCGGGAGATGGAAGGATTATTGTCTTCTTGAAGCCTCCATGTCAGATCTTGATAACTGGGAACAGATAGATATGAGATACTTCAATCAGGCAATTCTCAGAAGAAAAACGGAAGAACATATTGACTCCGGAGAAAGATCATGAGTCAAAATGTTCTTTCCGGTTTGGATATAGGAAGTGAAAAAGTAACATGCATTGTTGCTGAAGTCGATGATCAGGGAATTCTTCATATCACCGGCGCAGGTCAAGCCCGGACAGGGGATAGTGTCCGCTCCGGGATGATAGTGGATCTTCAGGGTGCAACTGATGCAGCTTTAGTTGCTATGGAAGAAGCTGAATCGCTTTCCGGATGGGAAATATCTGATACAGCTGTGTCGATCAGTGGTACTCATGTCAGAGGACTGCACGGCAGGGGAACTGTGAATATCGACAGAGAAGGAGATCAAAGCTCCGGCGAAATATCATGGACGGATATTGAAGATGCATTGGAAACCGCACAGCTGATTAAACTTCCACGTGAATCGATCGTACTTCGAACGGTGAAGCGCGGATATTCCATTGACGGATTTGACAGATTGGCAAAACCACCTGTTGGTCTTCGTGCAGAGAGGCTTACAGCTGACATTTATATGGTCACTGCAGACAGATCGGCAATTCTGAACCTTGAGCAGGTCATACATAATACCGGTCGAAAGATCTCAAGTATTTATCCTTCGGCATCCGCCGGAGCAAGAGCAGTACTTACGAGAGATGAAATGGAAATTGGTGTGGTTCTCGCTGACATTGGAGCAGGTACTACTGATATCGCCGTGTTTTATTCGGGCACTCTTGCTCATCTTGCCGTCATTCCCACCGGCGGTGAAGCAATAACCAGAGATCTTCAGCAATTACGTATTCCGCACTCAGAGGCTGAAAGATTGAAAAGGGAATATTCAGATGTTTCCGGTATTGAAAAACGTGAAGAGAAAAGCATAACTGCCAGTACTTTTGGTGGGAGAAACTCCATATCCATATCATCCAAGATTATTTCGGGAATTGCTTCCAGAAGAATTCATGAATTGATGGATGCTATTATGAGTGAAATCAACAGAGCCGGAATACAACAAAATGATCTACCCGCTGGAATTGTGCTGACGGGCGGAACATCCCACCTTATGGGAATAACCAGGGCGGCTTCTAGAGTTACGGGTCTTCCCGCAGAGGTGGGAACCTCTTTGGGTCTGAATATGGCTTCGCCCCTTGCAGAAACACCCGAGTTTGCTGCTGCAGTCGGGTTGGTGCTTCTATCAATGGAAGAGAAGAGTGAATACGAGTATAGAAGATGGCTGAATCCTCTGGAAAATGTAGTGATTCGTATAAAAGGATTATTTGACAGATTGAGATAATAAACAAAAGGAGGAATGATGATACCCAAGGAGGAAGGACCTCGACTTCAGATCGTTGATGTGACAGAGGAGTATCGCGGGAAACCCAAAATAACAGTTGCCGGAATTGGAGGTTGTGGCTGTAATGCAATTGATCGTATGCTGAGTGCTAACATAGTCGGTGTAGAGTATATAGCTATGAATACCGACCTTCAGGCTCTAAACAATTGCAAGGCTGATCTGTCAGTTCAGCTTGGCCTCAAGTTGACCGGTGGTCTAGGTGCCGGAGGAAACTGTGAAACCGGAGAGAGTTCTGCGGAAGAGAGCAGAAATGAAATTGAAGAAAACCTTCAGGACAGCAGCATGGTTTTCATTACAGCCGGAATGGGCGGGGGAACAGGTACCGGAGCCGCTCCGGTCGTAGCCCGGATTGCGAGAGAACTTGGCGCTATCACTGTTGGCGTAATAACAAGACCATTCGAAATCGAGGGTTCTGTTAAGAAGATCAGAGCTGAACAGGGGATATCCGCGCTCAAGAAAGAAGTCGATACTCTCATTGTGATTCCGAATGACAGTCTGCTCCGTGAAGCTGGTGAAGACGAGACACTGGTTGATGCACTTGAAAGATGTAATAAAACCCTGAAAGATGCTGTTGAGGGTATTGCCAACATTATATTATCACCAGGTCTGATGAATCTCGACTTTCAGGACATTAAGAAAGTTATAACGACTGGTGGCGGAGCCATGATGGGTACTGGATGCTGTAATGGAGAACACAGGGCATCTGAAGCTGCCAGACGAGCAATTTCAGATCCATTGCTTGAGAATGTTTCAATTGAGGGAGCAAAATCACTCCTCGTGAGCGTACAAGCCTCTTCAAGTATGAAGTTTGCAGAATTCCATGAAGCAGTAGAGATAGTCACAAAAGCTGTTGGACCTCAGGCAGATGTATCTCTTGGAACAAGTATAATCGAAGCGATGGAGGATCAGCTCAAGGTAACTGTAATTGCAACGGGGTTCGGGGAAATGGAAGATGCTGAGATAGAAGAAATGGATTTCAGATTACCGGACAGATTACAGGTAAATACATCATCCGGGTCCGGTGGCAGTTCAATTCCATTCACTCTTGGAGCAGCCAGAACCAGCCATAAAGAGGACAGGAAGAAGCACCCACCATTTCTCAGACGATAGCGATATGGTTTGTTAAAGGATAATGCACATGATAACAACAATATAACCTGCTTATCTAGCTATATGCTATTTGTTTCCGTATATTACCCACATCCATGAATGGAGGGTAGTATATATGAGCCGAAAACCTGCAGCCGAGCATTACGACGAGAATCGACGCAGGATACTTGAGAAGGAAACAAGCCATCAGCCTGTTTCGGAATATGGAATTTTTGAAATAGTACTTGCTTCTCCTAGGGAATACAGTTATGCGATGTCATCTCTCAGTTTTCAGAGTATTTATCAGCAACTGGTTTCCTGGCCGGAAACCTGTTGCGAGAGAGCATTTTTTCCGGTTATGGATGAATACTACTGGAGAAGTCGATACAATCACCCCTCGATAACACTCGAGACCGGAAAATCAATAAAGGAATGCGATCTGCTGGTATTCACTCCTTCAAAAGAAGATGACTATATCAAAATTCTAAAGATGATGAATCTTTCCGGCATTAAGCTCAGATCTGAGAACAGAACTGATAAATGGCCGCTTGTAATCGCAAGTGGGATTTCTGTTACCGCGAATCCAATGCCGCTTTCGCTTTTCATGGATGCATTCGTTATTGGAGAAACCGAACCTTCATTAGGTCCGGTCCTGGACACAATCAAGAGTCTTGGTGCACAGGGAGCTTCTAAGAAGAAATTGCTTAGAAGGCTTGCAGCATTACCAGGAATGTATATTCCATCAGTTCATGAAATTCCAGGAAAAGTTAATTCGATCATGCGCCAGTGGGCTGGATCTGAAGGAATGGGTTCAGCATCATGCATAACTTCTTCGGAATGTGCGCGTGGTGAGACAATTATGCTGGAAATATCGCGCGGATGCCCTTATAACTGTAAATTTTGTCAGTTAGGTTATGTCAGTCTGCCATACAGGGAATGTAAGCTGGAAGATATCGAGGAATCAATCCGAAACCTTCCTGATATTGACAGGTTAACCATTCTTGGAAGTTCGCCCAGATCTCATCCTGATCTGCAAAATATGATAAAGACAGCGGAAACTCTGTATTCAGAAGTGTTAATTGATTCAAACAGAACTGAAGAACTGTTTCAGCGATTTCCTGCAAGGGTACTTATTCTGGCACCTGAGACTGGAACGGATTCTCTGAGAAAGATTATTGGCAAGAAACTCAGTAATAGCAGTATGTTCGAGTCTGTAGAGAAGCATTCTAAAAATAATGCGACAGGCGGTATCGTGATCCATTTCATGATAGGACTTCCGTTTGAGATGGATAGTGATAGAAAGGGTATAGTCGACTTTGTGTCAGAAGTCAGGAACAGAACATCTCTGCCGATACATATCAGCGTAGATCCATTTATTCCTAAACCCTGGACTGCATTTCAATGGTCTGCAATGGCATGCTCTACAGATCTTAGAGAATGGATTAAAGAGCTAGAAATAGGAATAAAACGCCTTAAAATGGTTTCTATTGAACATGAAGAACCTAGAGATTCTCATATCAGGGCACTGCTCGCCAGGGGAGATCACAGGACCAGTTACGCGCTGGAAGAGAAATTTTCCGGAGTTGGTTGGAATACTGCTTTCAAACGAGCAGGTATCAGTATCAGGTGGGTACTTGAAGAGCTTGATACCGAGACATCGTTCGAGTGGGATTTTCTTAATATGGGATTTGGTCACACAAGACTGGCCAGGGAGTATCAATCGTCATTCACAAGTCATCAGAATCGTATTAAATCTATTGAAAAAGATGCTGAAAAAACTGAGACTGATCAATAACAAAAAACGGGAATCATGTGATTCCCGCCTTAAGATTAGTGCAATGATCAGACCTTTTGTACTTTACCGGATTTCAGACAGGTAGTGCAAACCTTTACTTTTTTCATTTTGCCGTTCACAAGAATTCTTGCACTCTGAAGATTTGGTTTCCAGACGTGCTTTGTATGCCTGTTTGAATGACTGACACGATTTCCAACAGCAGGCACTTTACCACAGATATCACATTTCCAGGACATTTGTTTCTCCTATTACTCAAAATTTTGCTTAGAAGCAATTCAATAACCCAATTCTGTCCATTTGGCAAGTCCAGGAAGGAACTGACGGGGTTGACAGATAGGATAATATAGTCATAATGCGTATAGGAACCGGACGTGGGGGCGACAGGTCTCGACGGGCTCAGAAGTGGTTCACCGATTGCATGTCGAGGTGCCGCTACCTCGTAAAACTGGCGGATAGATACAACTGCCGCATAATTTACGGCACGCTGCTCCGTAAACAGGAGTAGCCGTCCCCTCCGGGATTGTCTTCCGATCGGGGGTAGGGCGTAAGAAGGAAGACTGGCTGTGAAGCCCCGCTTTCAGACGTAAGCAGCGAGATTAAATGGAAGCTAGTCCGGTAAGGCCGACCGGAGCCAAATCAGGATGAAATTAATCCGGCCTAAACATGTAGAGTCGATGAATCCCTGTTCTCGGACGCGGGTTCGAATCCCGCCGCCTCCACCAAAGCCGGGCATAACTTACTTAACTAATTCATTCACATTAGTGTTTGAAAATAATATAAAATCTTCACACTTGAACTTTCCATGAATTAATAGTACAATATAAGTATGCCAAGACGATACCGATTCGACAGACCAGGAACATTTCATCATGTGATGTCCCGAGCGGTTGAGGGTATTTACATCCTTGGGACGGATAGGGTCAGAAAGGACTTCCTCAGGAGACTCTCGATTCTGGTTGATGATCGTATGCTGAGAATTCATGCATGGGCTTTGATGCACGGACACTTCCACCTACTCGCAGAACCTCTTGAAGCGACGCTTTCATGCAGTATGCACAGGCTCCTTACCGGGTTTTCTGCTGCTTATAACAGAAGGATGGATCGGAAAGGCCATGTCTTTCAGGGCAGATTCCATTCAATTCTAGTAGAGTACGAGACCTATTTCAGGACTCTTGTCGGATATATCCATCTCAATCCCCTCAGAGCGGGAATAGTTCATTCGCTAGCAGAGCTAGAACAGTATCCATGGACTGGTCATCCTGCGCTAATTGGAACCAGTTGCTGTGATTGGATGGAACAGTCATTGATAAAAGAAATATTTAATCGAGAATCTATAGATTGGAGAGAGGGTTATCTTGAGTATCTTAGTAATTACTCAGGCTGTCAGAATCAATATATGACCACCGGTACATTCAGGATAGGGCATGATGGAATTATGCAGATAGAAGGGGATAACATCGAAGCACAAGAATCCGGATCTATGGGAATCCTCGGTTCTAAGGCGTTCGCAGTCGTTGAGTACAAGATAATGCAGAAAGCCAGAGGCGCACATCTTCGTAACAGGCGAGAACAGCACGATAGTATTGAAAAGGCTATACTACAGGTCTGTAACGCTTTCCATGTTGACGTAAACTCTTTGAAGAATGGTTGTCGTACATCTGTGATTTCGAGAGCACGCTTCAAGCTTGTCGGAATCCTAATTGAAGAAATCGGTATTTCTCAAGCTGATACTGCTGTTCTACTTGGGATATCACAGCCAGCCGTTCACCATATTTTAGCCAAACGAATATCACAAAAATACTTTAATGAAACATACGCTAATATCCAGACAAATTAGTTAAGTAAGTTATGCCCGGCTTCTACCAGGTCATGTCAGCCATCTGTCTGTAAATATTCCATCTGCGCGAGACCTCTTCCTGAGCAAGTTCCATAAGTTTCTCCGCATGCTCCGGCTTCGTCTTGGTCAGGCTTTTAAAGCGTGCTTCATTATATGCGAAGTCCTTGAATGCGATCGTGGGTTCTTTGCTGTCGAGAGTCAGAGGATTTTTGCCGGTACCGATCTTTCTTGGGTCGAACCTGAGAAGGGGCCAGAAACCGGATTTGACCGCATTCTTCTGCTCATCCAGTCCATATGTCATGTTGATGCCATGAGCGATGCAGTGTGTATAGGCGATGATGATGCTTGGCCCATTATAGCTCTCAGCTTCGACGAACGCCTTTACGGTCTGATTATAGTTCGCACCAAGAGCGATCTGGGCAACGTAGATGTTTCCGTAAGTTATGCAGAGCATCGCCAGGTCTTTCTTCGGCTGAGGTTTTCCGGAGTCGGCGAATTTTGCTACAGCCGCCAGCGGAGTAGCCTTGGAGCACTGACCGCCTGTATTGGAATAAACGCCTGTATCAAGAACAAGTATGTTCATATCTCTACCCTGCGCGAGGACATGATCAAGACCACCGTAGCCGATATCGTAAGCCCAGCCGTCTCCGCCTATCGTCCATACACTCCTGTGCACGAAGTAATCCACAACACTTTCAAGCTGCCG
>DAOWNO010000147.1 GCA_030642525.1 Candidatus Aegiribacteria sp. | reverse complement strand
TGTCTTGACCTTCCTGATGAACGTTTAAGGAAGAGAACCTCACCTCAGATGATGAAGGAACAGGGTGAACTCCTTGTTGAGAAACTTGATGATTTCGGGATCGAATGCCGTATTGAGAACAGTTATCCCGGTCCTGTAATTACCAGATTTGAAGTCACTCCCGGCCCCGGAATTAAAGTAAATAGATTCGTATCTCTTTCTGATGATCTTGCTCTGGCTCTGAAAGCACGCAGAATTCGCATCCTTGCCCCCATACCGGGGAAAGGAGCTGTGGGAATTGAAGTTCCAAATCCTTTCCCGGAAACTGTGTACTTGAGAGAGATAATTGATTCGATTTCTAATCAGCATTTGCCGATTGCGCTCGGGAAAAGGATCGAAGGAGAACCATTCGTTGCAGATATAACCACCATGCCCCATCTTCTGATAGCGGGAGCAACAGGTTCTGGAAAAAGTATCTGCATGCACTCTATAATAGTATCTCTTCTTCTTACCAGAACTCCGGCGGAAGTCAGACTTGCGATGATTGACCCGAAAATGCTGGAGCTTTCAATCTACGAAGGGATCCCGCATCTGTGGGCGCCCATAGTTCTTGAAACAGACAAAGCAACATTACTGCTGGACGCACTCGTTTCGGAGATGGAAACCCGATACAAAAGACTCTCCAGAATTGGAGTGCGATCCATTTCTGAGTTTAACACAAGAATTACAAATGAGTCTGAAGACGAACGCATTCCATATATTGTTGTATTCATAGATGAGCTGGCCGATCTTATGTTCACCGTATCAAGGGAAGTTGAACCAGCCATTGCGAGGCTTGCTCATATGGCCAGAGCTGTAGGTATTCATATGGTCCTTGCAACACAGCGACCTTCAGTTGATGTTATTACAGGCGTGATAAAGGCGAATTTCCCGTCAAGGATCGCATTCAACGTCCAATCGAAAACCGATTCACGAACAATCCTGGATATGAATGGTGCGGAAAAGCTTCTTGGCAAGGGTGATATGCTGTTCCTTCCGACAGCAACACCTGAACCGGTTAGAATTCATGGTTCGTTTATCACGACTGAAGAAATCAGAACAATCGTTGAGCATTTAAGAGATCAGCCAGAAATTCCATTTGAATTTGAATTCCCTGATGATGTTGGCGGGAACCTTATGGATCCATGTGTGATAAAGATTGATGACCCGCTTTTTGAAAAAGCGAAACAGGTTGTTGTTCACACTCAGCAGGGTTCAGTGTCCATTATTCAGAGAAGGCTGAGAGTTGGATACTCCCGTGCAGCCAGTTTGATCGATATGCTGGAGCAGGCGGGTGTTGTGGGTCCGTTTCAGGGCAGCAAGGCAAGAGACGTCCTTTTAACCCCGGACGAGCTGGAGGGAACCGGTGGAAGTGATGAATAGAGTATCAATTGTTTTACTTGCCGCTTTTGTGATTGCCACCTCATGTGGTCAGGGAAACGAGAATGTTGATCGGTCCGGTCTGACCGTTGGCGATGATGATGCATCGATCTTTGCCAGAGCTTCCCAGCAGTATTTCAGAGGAAGTCTTTCCAGTTCAAGAGAGAATTTCAACAGCCTTATTTACCGCTTTCCTGATTCACCGCTCAATCATGACGCACAGCTTGCAGTACGAAAAATTAATTTTGAATTATCCGGGAATCCGGATCTGTCTGTGCCTGTAGATCAGGATAATGTTGAACTAACTCCATTTCCAAATGTTGCTCTTGTCAGTTCTCCCGCCGTGTCTGCGAGTATTATTCAGCTGGAAACACTTCTGATTTCCGCAGGTGCTTCACCTGTTATAGTTGAGGATTACGGTGCACCGGACGTAACACTTGTACTTTACCCGGAGGGTTATCTTCTTCAGGCAAATATTGTATCTGATTCATTATCTTCCTGGCTTTCATCACATTCTTCAGTACCGGTTCAACCCGGCGGGGATATCATCTCGACTGTTGCGCCTCACCATCAGGGAGTTGTAATCGTTATAGGAACGGATGCTATTGTTGATGCTTCATTTAAACAGGATCTTTGATTGAATCCCTGTTAACCCGGTTTTCGAAAGGACTGAGCAGGTATGCTGTATATCGCACTGTTTTCTTCCATTATCTCTGTCTCTCCGCTTGAACCATTACTTGAGAAGATGCAAAATACCATTTTCATGACCGGTTCTTTCTCTCAGACGGACACATGGGCGCTGACCCTTGAGGAGGAAATATCTTCCGGTATCATGTATATCGCTCATCCGGATCTGTTTCTTCTGAAGTACACCGATCCACAGGGAGCTGGAACAGGATACGATGGATCATGTTTCTTTACAATTGAACCTGATATAAGGCAGGTGATAATTTATCCGGGGCGGGAACCCGGGAATTTTCTTCACATGATAGAAAAATGTGCTGATTCATCTGCTGCGGAAACCATCGAATACAACGACGACAGCCTGCTTGTCCTTCTGGAGGGAGATTTCGGAGAGGGAATAATCCGAATGGAAGTTGGGTTTGCAGCATCTGACAGTCTTCCGTTCCTTTTCGGAACAACAGATGTGAACGGCAACAGCACATCATATCGCATGTGGAATATTGAAATTGAAAACGATTTTACTGAGGGTTTCTTTGACCTGGTTATCCCTGATGGTTATACAGTTATCAATCCGGGGGAGATATAGGGTTGCCCTCTGTTTTTCTGCTTACTCTCGGATGTCCGAAGAACGAAGCTGACTCCGACTCGTTTGCCGGTTGCTTTTCTGCCGCAGGCTGGAAGATAGCTGATAAATCTGAAAAAGCGGATCTTCTCCTCCTTAATACATGTGCGTTCATTCAACCTGCTGTTGAAGAGTCGCTTGAAGCGATAGCTGAGGCTGTGGAGTGGAAAAAATGTAAAACCGGCAGAAAACTCATCCTTGCGGGGTGTCTGCCCGGCAGGTATCCGAACGACGACTCCGGCGGACTGGAGGATTTTGATCTGATTGCCGGTCCAGGTGATACAACTGCGCTGATGAAGTATCTCTCGGTTTCAGATTTCCCCGGACCGGTTCCTGTTGAGAGCATTTATCACAGATATCTGAAAATTTCAGAGGGATGCTCAAACAATTGTTCCTATTGCACGATTCCCCTTATCAGAGGGCGCCGGGTGGACAGGAGTTTTGAGGATATACTGCGTGATGCAGGACATCTGGCTGAACAGGGTGCTCTGGAGATCGGAATTGTCGGCCAGGATACCTGCAGCTGGAAAAGCAGCAGAGGCTCCATTTCACAACTGGTTTCTCAACTGGCTTTAACATATCCGCATATATGGTTCAGACTCTATTACATTCACCCGGCTCATTTTCCGGATGAATTTCCTGTTCTTATCGAAAAGTACCCCAACATCATGCCATATATTGATATGCCCATTCAGCATGTTTCTGATACCGTTCTGGAACGGATGGGACGTCCTTATACGGAAAAATATCTCAGAAATATGTTTGAGAGCTTCGATAAATCGGATATGGAGCTTGCCGTTAGAACGACTGTTATTGTAGGATATCCCGGAGAAACGGAAACTGATTTTGAAAGGCTCATTGGTTTTCTTTCTGATTATGATTGTCTCAGAACGATTTCGGCATTTCCTTACTGGCCTGAGGAGGAAACAAGGGAATACTCCAGAAAAACTCCTGCAGATCTGCCGGGGTCGGATACTGTACAGTCAAGGCTGATGAGGATAGGGGATGTATCGGATCAGCTTTATGCGGTCTGGGCAGAAAGAATTGAGGGGAAAGTAATAGAAGTTCTTGCTGATACAGCGGAACTTGGACACGGACGGCTGGATGCGCCTGTCGTGGATGGAGCGTGCAGCTTTGACAGAGCTGTCGAACCTGGACAGATAATCAAATGCCGCGTAAACGAATGCTTTGGATCGGAGATGCTTGTTGAAGTACTGCGGTAAAACCGGGAGTGGCGTTGAGATTGCTCCGGTTTTATCTTCAGTTCTATTGAGGGTTCTCATTAGTTTTATTACCTGAGGTCAGCAAAGACTGCTTCTGGTATGGTGTTCAACAAAGGATATGAAGGAACTGAAATGAATACAATTCTGCTGACAATTGTTCTTGCTCTTACTCCGTCAAATATGGAACTGGCTGAAGAAGCGCTTGTAATATCAAGTGAAGCTCTTTCGGAAGTTCTCGAATCTTATAATGTTCAGGTTGTCATGATTGAAGTTCTTGGTGAACATGCGGGAGGATGGTTCGTAGAACAGACACTTACTTCAGTGCTCTGCGAAAATGGTATCTCGATCATCAGCACAGTATCCGATTCATCATTCCGTTCTTTCGATCGCCTGATGATTCGACCAATGGAAATCGTTGTAGAATACGGAGATATCAGCAGGCCATGGCTGATTGGAAGCAAACGCATTGAGAGGATTGCCAGGTGCGAGCTTTCAGCAACTCTGGTAGACTCGGACGGGAAGATCGTTACAGCAGCCAGAACGAATGGTACCGCGGAAGACATAGTATCATGGTCTGATGTTTCTACCCTCAGCGGGTCTTTGGAATGGGAATGGCTGTCCAGAGAATTGCCTGAAGATTCTGGTTCTTCCATTCTGGAGCCTTTAATTGTCTCCGGTGTTGTTGCCAGCCTGGTCTATCTCTTCTATTCCAGCAGAGCAGATTAGCACAGCAAATTGAATTCATCTGAAATTACAGAGAAATTCTTATGACTGTTTCAGGACGATACGCAAACCGCTTCGATTCTCGGTTTACTCCCCTGATGTGTTTCAAGACAGCTCTTTTCACAATTGCTGTTTTGCTTTCGGCTTCAATTGCCTGCGATAATCATCCCGGCAGTGACAGTCTGGATGAAGCAAGGCTGCTCAGGCAGTCAGGACGGTATGTACAATCTGTGATGCTTTTTGAAGAACTGGTGACACAGGGAGACAGCCCACCGGGATTACTGCTGGAATTTGCGGAGACAGCAGTTCTTGCGGCTCAGGCGGAGAGAAGCTCCCTTTACAGACAGAAAGCCAGAGAAGCTGTTCTTATTCTTTCTGAGCATCCGGGCGATATTGATCCGAGAGAGATCGGAGAACTCTGGAGAAGATTGGCCTGGGAGATGGCTCGAAATGCGGATTCCCTTCAGGCGTTTCAGTGTTTTGAACATGCGCTGGACTACAATATCCAGGAAATATTCGAAGAGGAATGGCTGTTTCGCGGAATTTATGCGGGTGATCACCTGGAAATGCTGTCTGATATTCCAGACAGCGTCATAGGCTTTCCTGCAAGTGACAGCCTTTTATCAATCGCAGCTGAGATTTACCTTGTCGAACTTGAGAGAATATCGCGATCCAGAACAGATCTCAGAGAGGATATACTGAAAGCCAGAGCAGCTCTGCTGCCATATACATCCCGGTTAAGTGAAGAGCTCGATGTATTGACGGAACTTGACAGGCTCGGAGGGATACAACCGGAAGAAAGACAGAGAAGAATACACCTTCTGCTGGATTCGGCGGAAGATGACATCGGATCCGGCAGAAGTATTCTCGCCCGCGAAAAATTGCTTGAGGTCTGGAATTCCAATTTTTCGGGCGAGAGGATCGAGTCGGCTTACATTTTCGGGCTTATGGAGGAGGGGAACGGAAATATTGAAAGCGCCCTTCAGTGGTACAGAAGAGCGTGCAGCGTTTCACCGGGCTCATCCTCACAGTTTGCGGTGCTTGCTGCTGCACGAAGAGATTCTTTAACTTACGATTTCGAACGGATGGAGCAGGATATCTGAATGAGAAGGAACATTGTGGTACTTACGACGACCTTTTTGCTCGTCACAGCGTGTGGCAGATCGTACAACACTTCAGGCATGAATCTCGAGCAGGTAGAAGAACTGGCTGATGAAGCATTCCTGGAATCCGATTTCAGGGGAGCGTCAAGATTGTACACCGAATTAATGTTCATGCATCCGGGATCATCCCGGATAGATTTCTATCTTTACCGGCTGGGTATGGCTGAAGCCGGCAACAGGTACTGGGCTGATGCGCTTTTCTACTTCGAC
>DAOWNO010000176.1 GCA_030642525.1 Candidatus Aegiribacteria sp. | reverse complement strand
GGATAGCAGAAGAGAGGCAATCCTCCGTTCCCTCGAAGAGAGGGATCTGCTTACGGACGAACTGAAGAAAGAAATTTATGGTGCTGAAACGATCACATCACTTGAAGATATCTACCTGCCGTTCCGCCCCAAAAGGCGTACGCGGGCAACCAGAGCTCGCGAAAAAGGTCTGGAACCTCTCGCGGAAAGGATACTGCTTCAGAGAGATGAGAACCCTTTCGAATACGCAATGGAATTCATTGATCCGGAGAAAGGTGTTGAAACCGTTGATGATGCTCTTGCCGGCGCGCAGGATATCATCGCGGAAAAGCTCACTGAGATTCCCCGGACAAGAGAATCCATGCGCCGATATTATTGGGAAAAGGGAGTTTTCAGAAGTCGCGTAAAATCAGGGCAGGAGAAGGATGGATCCAAGTTCAGAGATTATTTTGAATGGGACGAACCTGCCGGGAAATGTCCTTCACATAGAGTGCTGGCAATGCTCAGAGGAGAGAAACAAAATGTTCTTTCCCTGAAAGTAATTGTCCCGGAAGAAAAAGCAGTTCAAATCGTTACATCGGACTGGATAAAAAATCCTGAATCGGAAGAAGGTCTATTGATTCAGGATGCTGTTCTGGACGGATATCGCAGGCTGCTTGCGAAGGCAATGGAAACTGAGACAAGGTTAAGGAGCAAAGAATCCGCTGACGATGAAGCAATCGACGTGTTCTCAAAGAATCTCAGAAAGCTCCTGCTGGCAGCACCACTAGGATCTGAAGCTGTTATGGCAATTGATCCCGGATTCCGGACCGGATGCAAGATTGTCTGTCTGGACAGACAGGGAGTCCTTCAGTGTAATACCACTGTTTTTCCATTCATGTCAGAGGAAAAGAAAAAACAGGCTGGCAGTACGGTTCTTCAGCTTATCAAGCAATACGGGGCTTCATTCATTGCAGTTGGAAATGGCACTGCGGGCAGAGAGACCGAAGCGTTTCTTGCAGAGCTGGAATTTCCCGGAGAGGTTTCCGTTGTCTCGGTGAATGAAAGCGGAGCGTCGATATACTCCGCTTCCAGGATTGCCAGAGAGGAATTCCCTGATCATGACATCACAGTAAGGGGATCTGTCTCCATAGGCAGGCGCCTTCAGGATCCTCTTGCTGAACTGGTAAAAATAGATCCTAAATCGATAGGAGTGGGGCAGTATCAGCATGATGTGGACAATCGCAAACTGCATAAAGCTCTTGATGATACCGTTGAAAGTTGTGTAAACAGTGTTGGTGTTGATGTAAATACGGCGAGCCGGCAGCTCCTTTCTTACGTATCAGGGCTTTCGCCGACAGTAGCAGGTAATCTGATCAAGTGGAGAAATGAGAACGGTCCCTTCTCATCCCGAAGACAGTTGATGAAAGTCCCACGGCTTGGTGAAGTAGCTTATCAGCAGTCAGCGGGTTTTCTGAGGATTCGAGGTGGAAAGAATCCTCTTGATGCAAGCGCGGTTCACCCGGAGAGCTATTCGGTTGTGCTGAAAATGGCAGCTTCCGTTGCAGCAGGAGTGAGAGAATTAATGGAGTCTGAAGAACTTCGCCGTATGATTAAAATTGAAGATTTTGTCACTGATAATATTGGGCTGCCGACACTTCGTGACATCATGAAAGAACTTGAAAAACCTGGCAGAGATCCCCGCGAAGCTTTTAAGTATTTCAGGTTTGCTGACGTTCATGCTATGAAGGATCTTTTAAAAGATATGATTCTTCCCGGGATTGTAACCAATGTTACAAATTTCGGTGCTTTTGTTGATATAGGTATCCATCAGGATGGACTTGTACACATCAGCCAACTGGCTGACAGGTATGTCAGGAATCCAGCAGAAATTGTTTCGGTTGGAGACAGAGTCACTGTAAAAGTGCTGGATATAGATGAAAAGCGAAAACGGATCTCTCTCTCGCTACGCGGAGTTAAGGACAGAGCTTGAAACGGTGGGGGAGGAGCTGGGCAAGAGTGAAGGTTCGGGTTTCTTCAGGTCCGGTCACGATTATCTGAAAATCCTCCCGGCAGAATTCAGCCAGCACCTGCCTGCATGCACCGCATGGGATCGGGAATCCATCAGGTGAGTAGACAAGGATTCTTCTGAAGTTCCTGATTCCTTCTGAAACAGCTTTAAACAGAGCGCTGCGTTCAGCGCATATGGTCAATCCGTATGAAGCATTTTCGACATTAACTCCGAAATGGAGTTTACCGTCCGTGTCCTCAATAACCGCCGCAACATGAGATTCCGAATAGGGACAATAGCAGGAGCTGATCAGTTCTTCAGCAATCTCCCGAAGCCTGGCCGGATCATTTTCCATCAGAATGTTCGTTCGATGAATGGCAGCGATCTAAGCTTGTCATTTGCGTTTCTCAGTCTGAGCGAAAGGACTTCGGAGAAAGCGCGCACTACTTTCAGTCCTATCCTGGGATTGTCGGTGAGAATATTGGAAATGTCCGCGTGCGGTATTCTGGCCAGCTCAATCTTCGTATGCGAATAAACCGAAGCGCTTCTGGATCGGTGATCAAGGAGAACCATTTCGCCAAAAAAATCACCGGTATTCAGAATTCCTAGAATCTGTTCAATGCCTTCATAGGTTCTCTTTGTAACACGTACTTTACCTGATAGCAGGAGGAATAGATGCTCACCAGGATCATCTTCGCGGATTACTATATTGTTGGCACTCCACTCAGCGTATTCCGCCTTTTCTATGAATAGTTCAAGTTCAGCAGGTTCGAGGTTGCGAAATAAATACGCTGTTTTGAATATATTCCTGTGTTCTTCAGTGAAGTTGCTGACCATGACTGTTTCCCTTCCTTTATCAGAATTCAGATCGAAACTTGCTTTTTTCGCGGCAGCCTGTCCAGATCAACAAAAATCGTTTTTTCTCTTTTATAGATCACCTGTCCCGGTTTTCCTTTCCTTATACGGCTGACATACTGTACCATCGTATAATCAACAGGTACTACACCCGAAGATACTCCACTCCCCCGTGCTGCCGCCACTGCCGCTTCAATGATGACTTCCGATGAAGGGTTATCCGCCCTTCCGTCAAGCTTGAGAACAACATGAGCTCCGGGAATCCCCCTTGCGTGAAACCAGTAATCACCCCTCTTGCCGATACTGAAGGTTATCTCATCATTCTCTCTTGCGTTCCGCCCCGCGAAGCATCTCCAGCCGCCTGTAAGTATGAGTGGCGTATATTCCTTACGTTTGTTGGCTTTTCTTCTATTCTGCTTCTGGTAGTTTCCCAGGAGAGTATTCAATTCGTTAACCGTAAGCTCCGGCGCTTCGGCGAGAGAGGCATCCAGTGTAGCTATCTCTTCTGTTATCGCAATTTCATGTTTATTAAGATTGTTTATCTCGATGTCTGCATTGGAGGCTTTTCTGAAGTACCGCTGGGCATTTTCTACGAGAGATTTTGAAAGTATGAGAGGAATATCATGTTTAACTCCGTTCCAATCGGTCAGCAGTATTTTTTTTAATCCCCTTCTTGAATTGTTTCTTTCCGATAGAAGTAGATTACCCCAGATTCTGAATGTGTCCGGGGAAACAAGTGTCGCCAGCGCATTCATGACGTTCGAAAGCCTTTTATGCAGTTTTATGAGTCTTCTGTGCAGAATTGATTTCCACAGATCAAGCCTGTCTTCCTTCAGGCTGATAGTCCTGCTTGCCAGCTCTCCGGACAGAGGGTTCTCAATCGGTTCTCCTTCTCCGAGCTGAATAGGCAGTGGCCCCTCTGGACCTGACCAGGGGCTGAAATCCTCATTCAGGAGAGCCTGTTCCAGTATCTTAAGTGATTCAAAAACCGAAAAGCCTTTATCCGAGGCATGGCTGATCAGCGCTCTTGCTGTTATCGGACCGATACCTTCCAGTGATCTGTAGATCATTTCAGGTGTTACTCCGTCTGCAGACAGTTCATTTCTGAGAGTGATCGAATCGCACCATGATCCGGGTTGAAGTCCGGAGCCGGGAGGAGGTTTGTAAACCTGTCCCGGAGCTACTGTCCTGTATCTGCATTTGCTGTTCGGTATTTTTCGAAGGCAGGCGAGAATTCTGTTATCAGACATCCGCACGAGAATAATATTTGCATTTCGTCCCGTTGCCTCAAAAATCAGCTTTACATCCGGAGATCCATATAGAAGACCGCTCGCGAAAAGGATACACAGCATTCGATCTGACCCCGGTTGAGAGATTTCCTTGACTTCTCCGCCTTCCAGGTGATGGGCCCATACAGGGGAAACGGGTTCTGTCATCTCTCTCCGCGAAGTCCACCAGAGTCCTGGCGAATCCGGTCTTGCTGCCAGCACGAGCATGTTATCACCGAAAACCAGGCCATATCCGTTCGGAACAGGAATACCTATTTTACTGCACCGGCTGCCCAGTATATGATTCCTCAAAGGAGGTATCTGAGCGCTTAGAAAAACACCGTCCAATGGAACTTCCTTTCAGGGCGGAATTGGTGAAAACTCAGGATAATGTATAATATACTTCTTGCCATGACGGGCGGTGTTTATTACGGAAGGACACTTAATGGAATCGATGACCGGTTTTGGATCTGCTACAGTGCGAAGAAATGATTTCTCGGTCACTATTGAAGCGAAGTCCGTAAATCACAAGGCTCTGAGCCCGACAATCAGATTGCCGGACGTACTCTGGAATCAGGAACCTGTTGTCTGGAAAGCTGCCGGCAAGCTGTTCGAGAGAGGTAGAATAAAGATTAACGTTCGAATTGATATCGAGGGAAAAGATGCCGCTTTACCTTCCGTCAACCTTGATGCCGTTAGAAAATATATCGAAGCAGCAAAGGTTTTATCCAAGGATTTCAGCTGTACGGATGAAGTGTCCGCAGGAACGCTTTTCGGGCTTCCGGGAGTAGCATCGATAACTGATTCGTCCGAACTTGACAGCAGAGAGCTTTCCAGCGCTTTTCTGGAGTGTATAGAGAAAGCGCTTAAAGCTTTGAAGGAAAGCCGCCTGCGGGAAGGAAATGCTCTTTCCCCTGTTTTCAGGGATGGTTTCAGAGACATCAGATCACTTGCAGATCCTATACTTCAGGAGCAGAAGGGTAATGTTCAGGAGAGGTTTCTTAAACTGAAGGAGAGAATTTCCATTCTTCTTGACGATGTCAGACTGGATGAAAATCGTCTGATGC
>DAOWNO010000245.1 GCA_030642525.1 Candidatus Aegiribacteria sp. | reverse complement strand
TGTACGAGTTAAAAGCGTTAACGCGCTGAGTGATACACTTGCCTACGCTGATGTTGAACCTGGGAACTGTATAGTTGTGGGCAACAGCCCAAGATCGGATATAAATCCTGCTTTGTCTCTGGGCGCATTTCCAGTGCATATTTCGAGGGATCGAACGTGGGCTGCTGAATATGAGGAATTCTCCGATCCCGGGCAGGTTATTCCGATCGACAGATTTAATCAACTACATGGCATTATTGTTAATTTTATGGAAGTTGATTATTCACACATTGAATAGCATTCTATTACTTCCGACTGGAGGTTTCAACCATGAAACTTAGAGATGCGCTGGATCCCGGACTGATAGCATATTTCCCGGATATTTCGAACAAGGACGAAGTACTCAGGGCAATCGCAGATATTGCAAGCAGCAGCGAAAAAATCAGCGATACAACTGCTGATATTGTCTACGGAGCTCTTTCCGAGAGGGAATTGCTCGGATCTACGGGCTTCGGTCACGGAATTGCTATACCACATTGCAGAATAGCCGGTGTGGACGATTTCCTTATCGGAATGCTTGTTTCCGGTAATGGAGTTGACTTCGATTCAATCGATGGCGAAGATGCTCAGATATTCCCCTTTGTTATCGGTCCCGAATCGAAGCCAAAGGAATACCTGAAACTGCTGTCAGCAATCGCGCAGATACTCAGAAATGATTCGTTCAGGAAGGAAATCCTGTTATCACATTCCCCGGAACGGATATACGAGTTAATCAAAGCTCATACGCTTTCGGAGGATGAAATACCTCCGAAGCGACCGGGAAGGAAGATGTTACACGTTTTCATCCAGAATGAGGAATATTTCGATGACCTGCTGCAGATCTTCGCCGGTTCTGAGTCCACATCAGCCATGATCATCGAAGGGCACGAATCAACGGATTACCTGATGAAAAGTCCTCTGTTTGCAGGATTCTGGAATGCGGACATTCAGCAATTCAATAGAATAATAGTTGCTGTGGTCAGGGACGAATTGGTTAATTCTACGATAAGAAGCATCGAATACATCTGTGGAAAACTCTCCAACAGGGATGATGTAATGGTAACCGTCACCGATCTCCATAATGTTCTCGGTTCTCTTGGTATTTAGGTCGTATCACTGTTGACTTCCAATATCCCGGTAATTACAGTAATTGGCGCCTCCACGATAATCGCCATCTATTTCGGTAAAACCGCTCGAAAGGCAGGCCTGCCATCTCTTATCGGATACATGATTCTCGGTACCGTTATGGGAACTTCCGTACTTTCACTGATCAACGAAAACTCATTGAATCAGCTTCAGTTCATAACTGACATCGCCCTTGGTTATGTAGCTTTTACTATTGGCTCGGAACTGAATCTGAAGACAATCAAGCGCCTTGGAAAAGGAATCGTACTTATTATTCTTGCAGAATCCTTTGGTGCTTTCATTATTGTCGGAGTTGCAGTCTATCTGTTGACAGGAGATCTGCCGATGTCTCTGGTATTCGGCGCACTGGCTCCAGCCAGCGCACCAGCTGGAACGGTAGCGGTTATCCAGGAGTACAAAGCAAAGGGAAACCTTACCAAAGCTCTTTATGCGGTTGTAGGTTTCGACGACGGTCTTGCCGTAGTAATCTTTGGATTTGCTGCCGCTCTTGCCGTCAGAATGCTTCAGGCCGAATCCTCTGAAGTTTCAAGTGGATTGATATCCAGCATCATGGAGCCCCTGGTCGAACTGGGGCTAAGTCTGGGTGTCGGCGCTGTAATTGGTTTAATCTTCTCAGCACTCGCCAGAAAACTCCGGCCTCTAAACGAACTTCCGGCTCTGATATTCGGCTTCATCGCTCTGTCTATAGGCCTCTGTATGTGGTTCGATCTTTCATTGATTCTCACCAATATGATGCTTGGTTTCGTACTGGCTAACACTACATCCACAAGTTCTGTAAGAAGCATTGTAGGCCAGCTCAAGGGTTACATGCCTCTCATCTTCATACTCTTTTTCTTCCTGGCGGGAGCACATCTTGAAATATCGGCTCTCCCCGCTCTTGGAATCCTGGGTATCGTATACATGGCTGCAAGAACAGGCGGATTGATGGGAGGCGCATGGCTGGGGGCAGTTGTGGGTAAATCCGAAAGCAAAATCAGGAAGTATCTGGGATTCGGAATTCTTTCCCAGGCAGGTGTTGCAATAGGCTTATCCTTGATGGTTCAGCAGATGTTCCTGGAAATAGGTACTGCCCATTCCCTGGCAATCGGTGTGAAGGTCATCACTGCTGTAACCGCAACCAGTATTGTGTTCGAGATTATTGGACCGATCTGCGCAAAATTCGCCCTGAGCAAAGCCGGTGAGATTACCAGGCGCAATGATGGCGTTACTTAAAAAATGAATTTCGAATTCACAACACTATTTCTTGTAGGAGTAGCCATTTCCCTCGGTCTTTACGCCGGCAAAGCGGTCAGAAAGATAGGGCTTCCATCACTGATCGGGTATATGGTTCTGGGAACTATCATGGGTACTTCTGCACTGGAAATATTTCCTATGGAAACGGTTAACGGCCTTTCATTCATAACCGATATAGCCCTCGGTTTTGTCGCATTCAGCATCGGTCTGGAACTCAGTCTCAGTGCTCTTTCAAAAATGGGCAGAAGCATCGTTTTGATAATCCTCTTCGAGTCGCTTCTGGCTCTTATAATAGTAACGGCAGGCGTCTTTATACTCACAGGTGATTTACCTCTTGCCCTGATATTCGGCTCTCTGGCCCCGGCTACTGCTCCTGCGGGAACCATAGCGGTAATACAGGAATGTAAAGCACGGGGAAATCTCACAAAGGCTCTTTATGCTGTTGCCGGTTTTGATGATGGCGTTGCCATTGTGCTGTTCGGTTTCGCGGCAGCTTACGCGAAACTTCTTCTTGTTAACGAATCATCGGTCTCATCCGCGGAACTCAACCTTGCCGCCAGCGCGGGAAAACCCCTGATCGAAATACTCATCAGCCTGATTGTGGGAGGGCTGCTCGGACTGATATACACCTTGCTGGTCAGAAAACTTCAATCACATAACGAGATTCCCGCGCTAACGTTTGGAATTATCGCAATAGGAACAGGTATAGCTTCCCAGTTCCATCTCTCACTGATACTCGTGAATATGGTGGTGGGCTTCATCGTCATCAACATGGCTCAGAAAGGACTGAGCCAGACAATTACAGCACGTTTAAAACCTTTTATGCCAATTCTTTTTATCCTGTTCTTCTTCCTTGCGGGAGCACATCTTGATATCTCAATGCTGCCTCAGATCGGAACGCTTGGAGTGGTTTACGTACTGGCCAGGTCCGCAGGTAAAATGACGGGAGCACGACTCGGGGCGATCATGGGCAAAGCGGAAAGTAAAATAAAGAATTACCTGGGTCTCGGACTACTGTCACAGGCGGGTGTTGCCATAGGTCTTTCACTGCTCGTATTCCAGGAATTCAATCAGATACAAAGCGACCATGCAGCTGCAATTGCATCGTCCGCGGTTACAACAATTGCCGCGACATGCATAATCTTCGAATTGATAGGTCCTGTTCTTACCAAATATGCACTGAAAAAAGCCGGAGAAATCCCATCCGATCAGTAGAAAACCGTCACCCGTATTCCTAATTCAAATCCTGAAGATAATTTTCAAGCCTGATGTCGACTACATCCAACGAAAAGGTGATGTTTCAGATACAAGTGTTGAATGTATTTTAACTGATCCGGTTTCTTCAGCTTCAGTGATATGGTATAAACTTCTGCGAGGTTCCGTGTAGTCATCCGTCTTTCAGAATATTGACCAGCAGGAATTACCGAACCTTAACTCAGCATGGCGAATCCTTAAGGTTATTGATATGCTTAAATGTGATTGAGAGATTTAACTGTTCTGGATATATTTACTGTATTAAAAAATA
>DAOWNO010000295.1 GCA_030642525.1 Candidatus Aegiribacteria sp. | reverse complement strand
GGCGATTCTCTGAGGATAAGGGCAATGGAAATGATGGATGACCGCTGCATCGATTTCATACGATCTCATCCCGGAGACTTCCCTCTCCCTCCTGAAAATGCCCACTGCGCACTTCTTCTCAGAGCAGAAGCACACAATGATGACCAGCTGGATGAAGCGCTGATCACAATTGATGACTTGCTGGAAAAATCGAACGTAAGTTCAGATACCGCGTGGGGCGGCTTTGAACCTTCTGAACAGAAGAAAATACGCGATTTCAGGCATGCTCTGCCTGAATCCGTAAATCACATTATCTCGGAAGCGAGAAGGGAGTGTCAAGCCATTCACAAACTGGGTTCAGATGGAGCAGTGGAGCCGCTGAAACTCAGGGAGTACTACTTCAGAACAAGAAGCATTCTGGAAGAAAAAAATCTCCCTTTTGTTATTTTCGGACATGCAGGACAGGGGCATCTTCACGCAAATGCCTTACCGCACAACCTGGAGGAACTTGAGCTTGCGGAGGAAGCCATGCTCGAAATCGCTGCTGCGGCAGTTGAAATGGGGGGAACGGTGTCCGCGGAACATGGTCTTGGAAAACTGAAGACAAATTTGCTCCGCATTATGTATACCGACAGTGAAATCGAGGCAATGGAATCGATCCGACGAACTGTCGACCCGGAATGTCTCTTCGCGCGATCACTGAGATTCTGATGAAAGAATTAACCGAAAGCACAAAGATCGGAAAAAAGCTGAGACAGGAAAAGGATCGATTCCAGGCTTTTTCAGTCCCATGCGATAATCCGGCTGACGTAATCCGTATCATTAATAAGATCAAGGATGAATATCGGCTGAAGAAGGCGTCTCACCTGAGCTGGGCTCTCCGTCAGGAGTGCAGCGACTCCATACGGGAAATGAAAAATGACGGAGGAGAAAAAGGTGCGGGAAACTGTATACTGGATATAATGCGCAAAAAGAGTTCCGTGAACACCCTTGTTCTCGTTGCAAGGTGGTACGGCGGCAGACACCTCGGTGGACTGAGGTTCAGGATTTACAGAAACCTTACAGCGGATATCCTGGGCTGATCCTCGCAAATTTAACCAGCATTCTACTCCCGCACATGCTCCAGACCGATGGATACAAGCGCTCTCACATGATCATCAGCAAGACTGTAGTAGATGTGCCTTCCCTCTCTTCTGCCGGTAACGAGCCTGGCTGTTCGGAGGGATCGAAGCTGGTGCGAAACGGCTGATACACTTACATCCGAGTTATCAGCCAGCTCACAGACACATGTTTCCTTACCTTGAAGACATATAAGGAGTCCGAGCCTTGTTGCGTCAGACATCTGGTGGAAAAGCTCCGCAAGCGACAGAAGTTCCTCAGGATCAGGTTTCCGGATCTTTGTACCGGCTTCGGTATCAGACATAACGTTCCTCCATTACGGTATATCCCGTCTGTTCTACGGCCCTGACGGCCATTCCAGGATTGAAATCTCCGCTTCTGTCAATGTTGAGTAATGCATTCCCGCCCGAGGCGGATACAGTCACGTTCAGAACACCTGGAATCTCTGAAAGAGCGTTCGTCACCTTCATCTCGCAGCTTGAGCATCCCATACCCTCAATCCGCATCTGAAATGCGGAACCAGCTTTATCACTCCGGGACATTTTCGAAAGATACCTGAGAATGTCCCTGACAGCGAACCATGCAATGCCTGCAATAAGCAGAATTCCGGCGCCTGTCATAAGAAACGAAGTTATGGAACTCACTGCATGTCCTGTGTGCTGAATCCCTGATACTGAAATATTCAGTGAATTCAAAACTCCACCCGCTGCAAGACTCACTCCGATCACAGTCAGAATGTAGATCAGAAAGACCCTTGCTCCAAGCGATTTCCGCACTGCTCCCATTGTTGCCGCATTTGTTGCCGGTCCGGCCATCAGGAAAACCAGCGCGCTTCCAACAGGAAAACCGGCGTAGATCAGACCCGCTGCGATGGGAACGGATGCAATTGAGCATACGTACAGCGGGATGCCTATTGCCAGCGCGGCAAGAAGACCAAGCGGACCTCCGAGGACAGTGTATTCGGAAAGCTGACCCGGTTCGAGAAATGTTGTTATCAGCGCTGAAACGATAATTCCCAGTGCGAGCCACCTGTAAATATCCCTGAATATCGTTCCAAAGAAGTAATTCCATACCCTGGAAGGGATGGAGCCTGTTTCAACCCTGGTACAACCTGTTGCCTTCCCCTCGTTCTCAAATCCATTTCCTGTTTTATCCGCGATCGTACCGCCGATCACTCCCGCCAGAAAAGCCGCGATAACCTTTGCAAGCGCCACAGGCCATCCGAGTACTCCCCATGTAACCGCTATGGAATCAACTCCTGTCTGAGGAGTGCTGATAAGGAATGACGTGACCGCTCCCTTTGAAGCTCCGTCCCTCCGGAGCCCGAGAGCAGCCGGAAGAACACCGCACGAGCAGAGAGGAAGCGGAACACCGATAAGAGCTGCTTTCATGCTGCTCCTGAACCCCGGCCTGCCCAGATGAGCGGAAATTCTGTCTTTCTTGACAAACACGTGCAGAATTCCGGCAATCAGCAATCCGAATATGAGTGACGGGGCAAGTGCCAGAATCGTGCTCCATACGGCATTTATGAATTCCATCCGTCCTACCTCCATTTCATCATATTTGAATATATGAGCAAATGCTCAAATGTCAATTAACATTTGTTGTCAGGCACCGGATGTTAGCATTATTAGCTGAATACGGATATTCATAGTCAAAAGTATCTATGAGTGGATTCCCTCTGTAATCCTGCCTGCTATCATGCTCCTGCTCAATAATGAGTTCTTCAATTAGAAAGTCCGCGGCTTCCTCGCCAACCAGATCTGCTCCGTACTCAGTCAGGTGCATGGAATCGTAGAAGACATCTCTCGAATGCGGTATCAATGATGCAAGGATGATTCTCGTTATCAGATGTCAGATCTTATAGTTGACTCCTCCGTATTAAGGTGGATATCTATTCCGTTATAAATCTTTTCAGGAACATTCTGGCGCCCCATCCGGCCTTGATCTGCTGTATGAAGCACAATACCAGGGACAGTTTTACACTGTCAATGCTAATAAGACCTGATAGGTTCAGTTGATGACAACCATTCCAGCGCAGCTTCAAGTACTTCATCATGACCGGTCTGAAACCCCTCAACAGTTGGCCTGACGAGTACATCAGGCTGAATTCCCACCCTTTGTGTTTCGCTTCCGTCCGGATAATAGACACCAATTCCGGTGAATCTG
>DAOWNO010000322.1 GCA_030642525.1 Candidatus Aegiribacteria sp. | reverse complement strand
GATTGAATTCCGCCGACAGTACCGACCTGCAGTTTGACCTGATGTTGTAACCCTGAAAAGCGGTTCCCGCACAGAGATCAAGACCCCGTTTGTACTCTCTGTTCAGCATGGTTCTGCGTACAAACTCCGCAAGTATGACGGAATCACTCCCGATGTATACGTATTGCTTTATTGTTCTCCTGTCTCCCTGGTCAGGATCGGAGAGAAATATGAAATCCCGCCATGGCACCAGTCGGTAAATGGATCTGACAGTTCCCTGGGAATCTTCGATCATTCCTGATTCAACAAGTTCTGATAGAAGTTCATCTCCAAGAATGTTATTGAGAGAATCAGTTCTGACCGGATGATTCAGATAAAACAGCATGTAAAGAATTTCAGTATCTTCATGCGCTTTGAACCATTTGATCCCATACAGCGAAGGGAGCGCAGTGGGAGTGAAAGGATTGGTCCTTGCCTTTATGTATTTCATGAGTACTGTGGGCTCAAAAGCCAGCATCCACAATGGACGGAGCAAAGCGGGAAACCTGGCTGTATACAGGTATTCCCTCTTTTTTAATACGTCAGTCAGCTGTTTCAGGACATTTCTGTCTGGTGCCTGATCCATTTATCTCCCATAGGATATGGTTTTAATATATTTTGCTGGTATATAATACACCGGACGGGAAGTATTACACCTTGTAGGAAATCTCTTCCTCCAAACCGGCTTCTCTGAGTGCTTCCTTCCTTCGAACCTTCCTGGTGGTTGTCTTGGGGAATTCGTCCTCTCTGATGATAAACCGCGCAATACGCTTGTATATGGGCTGAGATGAATTGAAATCGCGCACAACATTTCTCATGTATTCAGCAAGATATTCAGTTGTCAGGCTGAAATTGTTCTCCTCGGCGTATTCAATGAATTTCTCCATGTTCGGTACGATGATAAGCCATATCTCCTCACCTTTGGTCTCCGTCTTCTTTCCGGTAGCCATGCATTCAAGGATATTGAGATCCTGGCCAATTTTCAACTCAATCTCTTCAGGATAAACGTTTTTGCCGTTTTTAGCGATAATCACATTCTTCTTCCGCCCGGTTATGAACAGGTATCCGTCATTATCAATATGGCCATAATCACCTGTTCTGAACCATCCGTCATCAGAAAGAACCTCCGCGGTAGCTTCCGGGTTGTTGAAATACCCCTGCATGATATTCGGGCCTTTTGCAATAATTTCCCCGTTGCCTTCGGAATCGGGGTCATCAATTCTGACCGTAACCCCTGGAAGAACCGGTCCCACTGAACCGGTTCTGTTTGCATTTATCCTGTTGACGGAAATAATAGGAGCAGTTTCCGTGAGACCGTAGCCCTGAATGAAGGTGAAACCAAGTTTCATAAAACCATCAACTACATCGGGAGAGATGCCGGCTCCTCCGGAAATACACAGTCTCATAGTACCACCAAGTTTATCGTGAACCTTCGAGAATACCTTTTTTCTGATTCCTCTTCTTCCAAGAGCGTCACCCACCGACGCAATTGTGAGGCCCAGTCGATATTTGAACGGACCGCCCTTCATGGATTGAATCGCTCCGTAAATCTTTCTGTACATTGCCTCCCACAGCAGTGGCACAGCTATCAGAACTGTCGCTTTTGAATTAACCATATCCTCAGCCAAATGCCTGATACCTCTGCAGAAGTAGATCGATGATCCGTTTGTAACAGAAAAGAGAAAACAGCACGTACATTCAAGTGTATGATGTATCGGGAGAATAGAAAGGAAGACATCATCAACGGTGATTTCCACTATCTGTGTCATCTGTCTGATATTGGCAAGAATGTTATTCTGAGACAGCACAACCCCCTTGGCCTGGCCTGTAGTTCCGGATGTATAGCAGATGGAAGCCGGAGCATCACAATCCCAGGCTTCCGGGAGGCGGGCAGAACTTCCGGCTCCTTCACGGATAAGATCGTTGAATAATGGAATTCCCTCGCAATACGCGGTATTCATTGCGATCATCCTGATTTTGCGGTTGGAGAGTATTTCAATAAAATCGCCTGCGTATTTTTCATCAAAAAAGATAATATTCGCGCCTGAATAATGCAGGATTGTAAGCATCTCCGGTACGGGAAGCTCTCTGTCAATGGGAACGACTATGCCTCCGGCCCTCAATGTCGCGAGATATGTTACAGCCCAGGCAACGCTGTTCATGCCGGTAATTCCTACGACCGGCTTTTCCTCTCTGTCAAGAAGCGCCCTCGCGAGGCAGTCAATTTTCCTTCGGAGATCATGGAATGTGATCGACCTGTAATTACCTTGACTGTCCGGTTCCTGGAACGCAATTCTCTCAGGATACTTCTCAGCAACATGCATGAGTGCTTCGGGAATACTGGATAAATCCTGTACTTCGTGAAGCGCTTCACCAGAGATATCAAATTTCATATCTGCCCCTCATTGAATAAGTAGAAACGTGCCCGAACAATCTGAGACAATACCACTGACATCAATAATACAGTCGGGAAGCATTGAAAAGGTTTGAGTTTATTGACGATCAGTCATTGAATGACGCTACAATCCTCAAACCAACGTACGGGTATCCAAGCCCGGGCTCCGGCCGCATTCTTGCCTCGCATTCGCAGTCTTCCATTGAGGAGAGCCAGCTTCCCCCCCGTACAGCAGGAGAAGAATCCGGGTGTACCGGCTGACACCATTCCCAGACGTTTCCGGCTGTATCATAGAGCCCCCATGCATTGGCCGGATAGCTTCCGACAGGTGCTGCATGAGTAAAACCATCATCAATGGAAGGGTGT
>DAOWNO010000025.1 GCA_030642525.1 Candidatus Aegiribacteria sp. | reverse complement strand
TAAAGAGAAACTGATAGAAAGCCTTCAGAAAACAGGTTACAGTTCAAGAACGGCCAGCGAACTGAAGAGTATGCTTGAAAAAGATATTCTGGAGGATACTGAAATTGAACTCATCCTTTCCGATAATACACCGCATATGGAAATATTTCCTATAATGCCCGGCGCGGGTTTCGATAATCCCGCAGGTGAGAATCTGAAAAACCTCATGAACAAAATGATCGGCACAAGAAGAAGACGGAAAAAACTACCGATATCCAAGGCTCGTCCAAGACTGCAGGAAGATGAAATGAAAAGACTCCTTGAGGGGAGCGGTCATGTTGAGAAGGGGCTTCAACTGGCACAGGAAGAGGGAATTATTTTCATTGAGGAAATAGATAAAATAATAGGTTTCAATGAGAGTAAAGGACCTGATGTTTCAAGAATGGGAGTTCAGCGGGATCTTCTTCCCATAGTTGAAGGATGCAATGTTCAGACAAGGTGGGGGCCTGTTAAAACAGATCATATACTTTTCATAGCTGCCGGAGCATTTCACGGGTCCAGCCCTTCGGATCTGATTCCTGAACTGCAGGGCAGATTTCCGATGAGGGTTACACTGAACCCCCTTTCCGAGGAAGATCTTCTAAGAATTCTGATAGAACCGGAAAATTCTCTCCTGAGTCAGTACACCGCGCTACTTGAAGCGGATGGAGTCTCAATTCAATTGAATAGAAAAGCAGCCGCAATAGTTGCAAAAACAGCTAATTATCTTAACGAGGAAACGGAAGATATTGGAGCTAGAAGGTTAAGGCCTGTACTTAGTTACCTTCTTGATGAACAGTTGTTCGGAGCGCCTGACCTCGTTCAGGGGAAAGTAAGGATTACCGTTAAGGCTGCAACTTCCATTCTTGCAGACCTTGCTGATCGAAGAGAAGATGGTAATTATATACTCTAACTTTAAAGTAGAGAGGCTGATATTATAATATGCATCGATCAGTCAATGAAGTTGCATACAAAATCGTATACTACGGACCGGGGCTATCAGGGAAAACAACGAATCTGAGAAGAATTCGTGATATTATCACTCCCGAGTATAGAGGACGTCTGGTTACACTATGCACACGCGGGGAAAGAACGGTCTTTTTTGATTTCCTTCCGATCAATTTCGCAACCATTGGAAATGATCGAATAAGACTTCATCTATATTCAGTTCCGGGTCAGGCCTACTATTCACTCAGCAGGCGGGTAATACTCGACGGAGTTGATGGTGTTGTTTTTGTTGCTGACAGTCAGACTGAACGACTGGATGCAAATCTTGACAGTATTGAAGATCTGGAAAACAATCTCAAATCATATGGCATGGATCTGGAAAATATGCCCACAATATTGCAGTTCAATAAACGTGATCTTCCATCTATTGCCTCCCTGGATGAACTTGAAAAACAGTTGAATCGGCATAACTGGGCAACAGTTGAATCTGTTGCTATAGGTGGATCAGGACCAGTGGAAACGCTTAAGCTAATCTCTGCTGTTATCGCCAAACAGCACCTGGAACAGCTCTCCTGAACCTGAGTAATCAGTATTTAACCGGATACTTCCGGAAAACTCAATGAGATACTGGTGAAATATGCGGGTTAATAAATTTTTCATACCCGTTTTTCTATTACTTGTGCTTGCAGTCGCAGGCGGAATGGTCTTCAGAATCTGGTTTTCAGACAGCATAATGCCTCCTCCTTCGAGAATGCAGGGTGAGACAACCCAGTCGTACAGGTATGCGATGATGATTTCCGAGGGACTTTCGATACCTTCTAATGATATGCTTGTCATGTACCCTGAAGGGATGACAACATCGGAGAATTCAATTTTCGAGGAATACCTGGCAGGAGGCCTTCATAGAATAACAGGTGGTGATTTCAACAGCTTTCTGCGCTTATTCTGTCTCCTGTTTCCTCTTCTGACGATACCGGCTTTATACTTCTGGCTCCGCGCTGCTGATTATACTATCCCGTATGCACTTGCGGGCTCCTCGCTTTACGCTTTTCTGCTGCCGGCTCTACTCAGAACCAGAGGCGAATCATTCTACAGAGAAACAGTAGCGCTTCCGCTGATAATTATTCTGGGATGGCTTACCGAGAGAGCACTTTCAAAAAAGAATGAGGCCTGTGGGAAAGTATGTCCTGCCTGCATAGCTCCTGGAGTGATTCTGTTTCTTGCTCTTGCCGCATGGAAAGTTACTGCTTTTATCTCCTTTTTTCTCCTTCTTTACATTCTCTGGAAAGAATGCAGTACGGGTCAGGTTCCGCGTAAGCTGAGGATATCTCTTGCGCTTGCACAGATATCAGCTGCAATTCTTCTCACTCATATGAGGCATGATGCCGCATGGATAAGTCCTGCCACCATAATTGCCCTTTTTCTCATAGTCCCCTCATCAGGGAAAAAATGGCTGTTCTGGTCCGCTTCAGCTATTGCCCTGACATCTGTTCTGTTCGGGTCAGGTTCAACCGGACATGTCGGAGCTGTGATTATGGCAAAACTCCGTTTCGCGTTCGCTCATCCATCAGATCCGTCTCTGCTTTCACCCGATGCGAGACTATTCTGGGTTTCCGGATATACAACGCCAACACCAGCTCAGTTCCTTTTCCTGTTCGGGATTCCCTTAATAGCAGCAATACCGGGAATACCTTCGTTTTTCAGAAATAAAAGAAATACACTCCTTTTCTGGTTCCTGCTTTTATCATTTGCCGGATATCTCTTCTTTGACCGCCTTCATATCCTGCTCGCAGTCGCACTGATACCCGTCATTGCGGAATCACTGAAGAAAACCTGGGCAATCATACCCGTGGTCGCGCTGATTATCACTCAATCGATTTTCCCGGCAAGTATCGCTGAGGCTCTGTCATCCACCGGTTTTGAATTCAGAAACACCGCATCACTCCTAAGCGATAACGAAGTGGATGAAATGATACTCTGGATTGAAAGAAAATCGGTGGCCGGAGAAGCATTTCTCAGTTTCTGGCATATATCGGGTTTGATATCAGCCTATGCGGAACATCCTGTTGTTACTCATACATTTTTTGAAAGTGAGGAAAACAGGGATACGATAATCAGATTTGCTGAATTGATATTTCAGCCTGAAGACAGTCTTCTCTCTTTCATGAAGGAGAAAGAATGTGATCTCGTGGTATATCAGGCGGATTTCCTCCTTGATAGAAGTTACGCAGGATTGTGTTATCTGGCTGGATTGACTGATATTCCTCCCGATGCGGTTGCTCTTGAAATGCATTACGATCCTTCCGCACTTGATTCATTCTCAATTGTTTTTCAGGGTCCTTCTCTCCGAATATTCAGAATTGGAGGAATTGAGGATATTTACCATAGGGAATTCCTGTTTGAGAAACGATATTCTCACTGTTACGACAACTATGATGCCGCAAGGGCTATTCTCGCAGACCCGAGGTCGGCATCCGGTTACCTTGCCGATACAGGTCTTGAGAAAAACGATCCGAACATGCTTTCAGCTGCTCTTCTTCTTGGCGTATCCAGCGGAGGACCGCAGGATGTGACACATATGATGCTTAATGACCTGATTCAAATGTATATTCAGGGTAACTACAACCTTGATTATCTTGCTGAGGATATTGAGACATTTATGTACTGGTGTGGTTCCATATCGGAATTGAGATTGCTTCTGGCAAGATTATATGTTTCCAGCGCCAGATATTCGGATGCAATATGTGAGTATACTATGCTTCTGGAGGAAGATCCTGGTAACATGGAAGCCGCGGAGGAGATGCAGATGCTTCTGAACGAGGTTCGATCATGAAGCTTGAATTCGTAAAGATGAGCGGCGCCGGAAATGATTTTATAATGTTTAATAATATGGATTCTTCCCTTGATCACATAATAAGTACTGATTTCATTCGAACCGTATGTCAAAGAGGGTTGTCTGCAGGAGCTGATGGACTGATTGAAATGAAATCCGATCCGGAATATCCATTCAAAATGAAGTACTACAACAACGATGGAAATCCGGCGAGGATGTGCGGGAACGGAGGCAGGTGCATTGCGATGTATGCTGTCCTGCAGGGTATCGTTCCGGACAGCGGTGTATTTTCATTCAGAAGCGACGTTGGAATTCATAAAGCTGAAATAACAGCTTCAAACACTGCAAGAATCTGGATGACTGCCCCGAATATCCATTTTCTCAATAAACCGCTTGAACTGCCGAAGAAAAGAATACTGATATCATTTCTGGATACCGGTGTTCCGCATGCAGTGGTATTTATCGATAAAGATGACTTCGATTGTTTCCTTGAACAAGCACCTTTGATAAGGAGTAATGAGATATTCGGTGCTGCCGGAGCTAATGTGAATTATGTTTGCATTCTCGGCGATTCAAGGATCATGATACGGACATGGGAGAGGGGTGTCGAACGAGAAACCCTTGCCTGCGGAACAGGAGCAGTCGCCTCTGTCATTTGCACGAATGAGCTTTATGATCAGAAAACGCCGGTCCAGGTTCAGGTAAAGAGCGGACAGATTCTTACAGTTGGTCATAGTGGAGACGGCTGGTGGCTTGAGGGTGAGGCAAGACCTGTCTATTCAGCTGTTCTTCTGAATCTTTGATCGCAGGAACAATGGAGGTAACTTGAAAATCTGTTCAAATAATCGTTTCAGAGCGGGTATAACTCAGTTGGCAGAGTGTCAGCTTCCCAAGCTGAATGTCGCGGGTTCGATCCCCGTTACCCGCTCCATTATTACTCTTGTAATTGTCCTGTTTGCCGTTTCGACATCATTTGCTTCAATTCAGGATCAGCGGAACTTCTGGCTTGATGCATCCGGATTCCATATCCAGTCTGAGGAGAGTATACACTGGAATCAGTATTCCGAAAGAATGCTTAAGACTCAGCTGAAAAATGGCAATAGAAAGGCATTTATTCCTATGATCTGTCTTCTTGTCAGCAGGGGAAGAATTGTTGAAGCAGAAATCTGGATGGAGGGAAGGGGAAGTATTATTCCTGTGACAAGGAGAGATCTGGGAATTGCCCTCTCCTGGTACGGTCGATTCCAACTATACGGTGCAAACTCGAATGAAGTTGGTATTCCACATGATCTGCAGAATGATGATTACGGATCAGCTATTGCCACTGTGCTGTCAAAGGGCTGGATGCATACATCACCTGACGGGAACTTTCATTCTGATGCGTTTATAGGGCCCTCAGATCTTGAGCGTTTGTCAGGAATCTTTTTCTCATCCTCTTTTTCCTGGGAGGAGAGCTGGATAGGTATGAATGCGCTTGACAGTCTGTTTAAATCAGGAAATGCTGAAGGCGGTTACAGATAATCAGTAATTCTAAGTCCAGGAACCAGTGGAAATACCCTGTCATGCTAAAACATGAAATACAGCGGATAACCAGTGATATCTCAAAAAAACTCCCCGTTATACCTGCTTCAATTACGTGGATTCGTCTGCTTGGTGTTCCGGCAATATTCCTGGTTATCTATCGCTCTCATAACACGAAACTCCTTTTCTGGATAATACTGGCCTGCAGCGCATCTGATTATCTCGACGGCTGGGTAGCAAGAAGGCTGAAACAGACCTCATATCCAGGCAAGGTTATGGATTTCATTGCTGACAAGATATTTCTCTCTATAGCTCTCTTTTCACTTTCTTATTCTCTTGGAGCTATTGATACTGTAAGCGCCAGCATTCTTGCGGGTTACCATCTCCTGATGCTTCTGGCTCTTTCGGTAATATCCTGGAGCATTCTCGTTCCGATTGTAACTATAACAACGGGAGAACGCCTGGCGGTTCTTTTCAGCTATCTTCTCCTGATCGTTTCGTCAGGCAAACTGGCTTTCCCGGATAAACACATATTTATATCTCTGCACTGGCCATTGACCATAATAGCTCTTCTATCAGCCCTGGCAGGTTTCCTGAGTTATCTCCGATTGCTTAAGAGAATGCTTTCGCGGATTCTGGAGTAAGCATATGTTGATTCAATTAATTTTTTCAATATCTCTTATGGTGATATCCGGATCCGACATGGAGATAAAGGGCGAATATGTCGGAGCGGGAGTTGCTTATCAGGAAGAAAACGATTCAAGTGGAGAAGTTCGTATACTGAGCAGATTTCTTGAGGAGGCTCTTTATGCGGGTCAGAACCGGCATGCGTATAATCTGATTCTGATTCTTGAATTGTATCCGCTTGAAACCTTCTATTATGACTACTGGTACGCAAGATTAGCCTGGAGCTGTGGTCTTTCGGAATTCGCGTGCGGTTCTCTTGATTCTCTCAATGCCGATCAATGGCTCACAGCAAGGGCCGCCGGGCTCGCGGCACAGTTCAGGGGGAATGCGGAACTTGCGGCTCAGTATTACAGGGAATCCTGGATATCAGCGAGTACATCAAGGGAGCGTTACTATTCCGCCCTTGATCTCAGTTTTGCCCTGTTGCAGACAGGGGATTATTCAGAAGCTGAAATGATTACTTCATTCCTGGCTGAAAATTTCCCTGGAGAGGGGATACCTATTATCGCTCTCGGACTCATTCATTACGAGCAGAATCGATTTGGACCCGCAATGACCGTTCTGCAATCCGTATACACAGGAGAAATCTATACTGCAACTGCAAGAACATTTGCTGGAATGCTGCTGGAGGATCTGGAATGAATAACCTATCCGGTATTTTCAGGAGTATCCTGAAAAATCCGTTAATAAGGCACTATAAAAAAAGAAATGTCATACATTTTCCGAACAGTATTCTGAAGCCATCCCGGATAGTGATTTACAGCGGACCGGGTCCTGCAGATATATGGCCGGCAATGTACCTGACTGATATGCTTCAGAATGCTTATCCGAAAGCCAATACTTCGATAATCTGCAATCTGGATGATGTTGAGCTGTTAAACATGCTTCAGTGGAAACCAAAGATTTACTTCTATGAAGAGAATCCCAGAATCCCAACTATTCTTGGCGATGAAATTCTCGAAGATGATACGTTACTATTCTATCCCTATACGACAATTGATAATAAAACCGGTAAACTTCTGATGAGTTCAGGCGCCGGTATTATAATTGCACCGCTGGAAACCGATTCACCATACATCAATATCAGAATACGAACTGAATCCACATCTTATCCGACTATGCTGCATCACATATGCGGAGCGCTTGGAATCAATTCTGAAACAACATGGAAACCGGTGATTCAGCAGAAGGTTAAGGAACATGCCAAGAAACTGATGGCTCCCGTATCCGGGCGACACCTGCCATACATAGTCACATCTTCAACAGCGATTTCCATTCTGGAAAAGCACAGAGCTGAGATCCCACTCAGAACCGTTTCGCTCTGTGGCAAATCAGCCGATTTCGAAAACCTGGACAGAGAAACAAGAGCGGCGATAGTAGCCGATGCTGAAGCGGTAGCAACCGATTCAGAGGGATTATGGTGTGATGCCTGTGCTCTTGATATACCTGCGGTCGCGCTGGACACCTCCGGTACTTTTATCAAATGGGGTGATATTGGAACGGCCTCGAATGAAAGTGAATTCATTGAAGCCTGGTCCCAGCTGCTCAGGAGAGGCTGGTAAAAGATTTGTCTCTGGTTGTCAGGGTTCCAAACTGGCTCGGAGACATGGTTATGGCGTTGCCGGCGCTGTCTTCGCTGGTGAAAAAATATCCGGACATAACCTTCTGGAGTCGACCGGGAAACTCAGGATTGCTCCGGGTATTCTTTGGTTTGCGGGATATCTGTACTGAGAACCGGCTTCCTCTAAAGAAATTCGACAGCCTTCTTCTAATGACGGACTCCTTCAGAACAGCTCTTCAGGGATTTCTTTCCGGAATACCTCAAAGAACAGGTTACTCAACAGATATGAGAAGACTTCTTCTCACGAACGCCATAAAGCCTCCTGCTGACCGCAATCATCATCATTCTCTTGATTACATCGGACTATCTGATGCTATTGGTGCTCATCATAAGGCTGATATTCCGGTTCCCACAGTTCAACCCTCATATGAATCTCATGTTGCGTTCTTCGCAGGGGCAAAATACGGCACCGCAAAAAGATGGCAGGGTTTCACCGAACTTGCGCTGATGCTGCACGAAGAAACAGGACTGCCATCAGTATTCTATGGTACTCCAAAAGAGGAATCATTTCTCAGCGAAACAGCATCAAAGATACCTGTGTCCGTTGTGATGGCCGATCTGGATATTCCAACTCTGGTCTCATACCTCCTTTCTGCGGAAATAGCGATAGGAAACGATTCCGGAGGGGTTCATCTCTCCGCTGCGGTGGGAACACCGACAATTACGATATTCGGCTCTACATCGCCGGTATGGACAGCTCCTCTTGGGAGAAAGACAGTAGCAATGACTTCAGGGAGATCATGTTCCCCGTGTTTTAAACGTACATGTCCTTATGGCAAACCTTTATGTCTTGATGATATATCTCCGGAGGAAGTCTTGAACGCCTGCGTTCGATTACTTGAGAACGGAGACAACTGATATGTCAAAGATTCTGCTTGTGGATTGCTACAATCTTCTCTATAGAGGACACTTCGCGATGCACAGAAATCCTCTCAGGGCACAGGACGGAACGAATACAAGCGGTCTTTATCATCTTGTCAGCGAGATACTGGATATGACAGAAAAACGTTCAGCCGACATTACGGTTGCTGTATTCGATTACCCTGAACCCAGTTTTAGAAAGAAAATATATCCTGAATACAAATCAAACCGCCCGCCAATGCCTGACGAGCTTATAGTTCAGTCGAAACTTGCGAGACAGCTCATACCGGTTCTGGGGATTCCGCTTCTGGAGAAGAAGGGACTTGAGGCTGACGATATCATAGCATCCCTGACAGTACAGGCGCTGAAGCGGGGTGATACAGTTGAAATACTCTCCACTGACAAAGATCTTCTGCAGCTTCTTTCCGATGGGGCAACGATGCTCAGACCCGGTAAATCAGGGACTCCCATATCCATAATAAGGGGGGGGGATGTAGAAAGCGTAATAGGTGTCGAAAGCGATCAGGTAGTTGACTATCTTTCTCTTACAGGTGATTCTTCGGACAATATCCCAGGAGCGAGAGGAATAGGTCCGAAATCCGCTCTGAAGCTTCTGAAGCAATTCGGCTCTGTTGATGCCATATACGAGAATATCGATGAGGTATTGCCGGAATCTGTGCGAATCAAACTCCAGAAAAGTAAAGAGTTGGTTTCTCTCAGCAGAGAACTGATTGCTCTCCTTCCCGCGAAGGACATGGACACTTCGATTGACGATCTTTCAATGAAACGTCCTGATGAAAGCGCGGCATACGAGATACTGACTCGACTCGGGATGAACTCTATTCTCAGGAAATTGCATATACAACCACCTGGAGACTTATTCGGCGTTCACATCTCAGATAATCCCTGTTCCTGGTGTACGACAAAGATATTTAAGTCAATTGAAGAACTTGAGAAATACGATTTTAATAATTCACATGGCGCTCTAATAGCGCTGGATACTGAATCGACCTCAGCGCGGCCATTTGACGCTGGTCCGGTTGGAATATCTTTTGCTTTTTCAAAAGATACCGCAGTCTATATTCCCCTTGCAGGTCCCGACTCTCTCAATGCTCCTGATGTTGTCCGGATACTGAAAAACAGGCTTGAGGGAAAAAAGATAGCAGCACAGAACGGCAAGTATGACATTCACATACTTGATTCCATGGGAATTGGCATAAAGCAGATAAACGATGATCCCATGATTGCGGACTACCTTCTGATGCCCGAAAGGCAGTCTCATTCACTCAAGGAATTATCAAATGTCTGGCTGAGCAAACCTATGATGGATTACAGCACGATACTCGGCAATGCTTCAACACTTGCCGAGGTTGATACACGGGAAGTTGCTGAATATTGCGGCTGCGATTCCGCTACAGCATTTCAGCTTGCAGGAATACTCAGAGATGAGCTTGAAACTGATCCCCAGCTCCTTAAGTTATACGATACCCTGGAATTGCCACTGGTAAAAGTACTGGCGAGCATGGAGAAGCGTGGTCTGGCGATTGATCTGGAATCGCTGGATGAACTCAGGGATGAGTTCTCGGAAAGAATCAGAACACTGGAAAACAACACTTCAGAAATAGTTGGTTACCCTATGAACCTGAGCAGTCCGGCGCAGGTTTCAGCAATTCTGTTTGATACTCTTGGACTCACTCCTGTAAAAAAGACCAGGAAAGGAGCATATTCTTCCAGCATAGATGTTCTGGAAAAACTCAGGGGTAAACATGAATTTGTTGACATAGTTATTGAACACAGAGAACTCGCCAAATTGTTGAACACCTACATAGAAAAACTCCCTCTCTATATCTCGGAAAGGGATGGGCTTGTGCATACCAGTTTCAGTCAAACAGTTACCGCCACAGGACGTCTCAGTTCCAGCAGCCCGAACCTTCAGAATATACCTGTCAGGACAAGTCAGGGGAGAAAAGTCAGAAAATGTTTCATACCCGGAACCGAGGGGAATCTCTTTATCACAGCTGACTATTCCCAGATTGAGCTGCGTGTTCTTGCCCATCTTGCGGGTCCTGGAAATCTCAGGGATGCCTATAGAAAGAATCTTGACATTCACAGCACAACAGCACAGGCACTGTTTGGAGATGAATCTCCCGAATACAGAAGAAAAGCAAAAGAAGTGAATTTTTCAATCCTGTACGGAATAAGCCCCTGGGGACTGAGTAACAGATTGAATATAAGCAGGGGAGAGGCTTCCGGAATAATAAACAGGTATCTTGCCAATTATCCTGAACTTGAATTCTTCTTCAGAAAATGTATTGCCGATGCTGAAGCAACAGAAGAAACAAGGACTATTCTCGGAAGAAAGAGGAATTTCAAAGGATTCGTATCTGCAAGGGGCTCTAATCGCAGAACGATGGAACGCATGGTTATCAATACTGTTGTCCAGGGATCGGCTGCAGACATCATAAAAGTGGCAATGCTTCGCGTGGATGAAAGATTGAAGGACATTCCCGGTGCAGGCCTTGTTCTTCAGGTTCACGATGAACTTGTGGCTACTGCTCCGGAGGATAAAGTAGAGGAAATAACTGCTGTTATCAGGGAAGAGATGGAATCCGCTTATCCGCTTGAAGTGCCACTGATCGTTGAAACGGGCAAAGGGAAAAACTGGCTCGAAGCAGGCCACTGATTTAATAGTGACAGGCACTATTTAATTGGTACTCCGTAGTGTACGTATTTCGAACCATTGTAAAATTTGGAAATAAGTTCAAAACACTGATTATTGGTACCCCATGGTGGTTATGAATTATTGTAGCATTTATTTAGAGTTTGATAAGTGTTACTTAAGCACCGGATTGAACGGTTCTATGCAACTTTCGTCCATGAGTGAGTGGAGTAATAATAGCAACGAATAATCATACTATTCCAAGTGCAGAATTGCTTATTCATGTTCACGTGAGAAAGTGAAAACCGAGTACTGGTTATCTTTCACCATAGACTAAGGTAGAATCATCTACTAATCAGCTCTTGACAGAATATAACCTTTAGGTTATATATAACCCTGAGGTTATACATAGATGCAATGTAAAGTTGAATACAGTGATGAGTTTGGCGAATGGTGGAATAGTTTGTCAGAAGACGAACAAGCAACAGTTTCAGCATATGTTAGTTTACTTGAAGAAAGAGGAACAACATTAGACTATCCTTATTCATCTAGCGTTGAAAGATCGAGGTATTCGCATATGAGAGAGCTTCGAATTCAGCATGCGGGAGATCCTTATAGAGCATTGTATGCTTTTGACTCTAGAAGGATTGCGATGCTGTTAATAGGTGGGAATAAAACAGGTGATGATAGGTGGTATGAGAGGTTTGTTCCAATTGCAGATAAAATATATGATACACATCTTTCCGAACTTGAAAAGGAGGAATTAGCTTTAAATACACTGGCTGTTGGAAAAAGAAATGAAAGTAAGAAAGAAACTTAGAAAGATAGTAAGAAAGAAAAGAGGCGATGGGACGATGGCTAAGCCTTTTAGAGATCTTGTTGATAAAATGTCTCCTGAAGCTCGTCAGAAAATGGAAGAACGAAAAAAAGAGCTTCTACTTGAAATGGAAATTCGCGATCTAAGAAAAGCACTGGATATGACTCAAGTTGAATTAGCTAAGAACTTAAAAGTAAATCAGGCTGCTGTGTCAAAGATGGAACATCAGTCAGATATGTTCATAAGTACATTGAGAGCAATTCTTGTAGCTATGGGAGCTTCCTTGAAAATAATCGCAAGTTTTCCTGAGGGTGAAGTACAGATCAACCAGTTTGAAGAGGTTCGAGACGGAAAAATAACTACACAAGCTTAATGTTGCTAAAGAATGAAGTAATGATGAAGCCGTATCCAATACGGCTTCATTCACTATGTTCGCTCAGGGCAAGCTCACTTGTGGTTTACGGATTAGAATTCAGTTGATCTGTTGCCTTAAATCCTGCAAGAGGGCAATCACAAGACGTCCGGTAAGATCGTATACAGAGAGTTTTACCAGGGATAACTCGGGAATCGCGAAGCCTATGCTTACAGATCCGCACGCATGGTTCGGTTCAGCTCCAAACAGCAGATATTCAGTTACTTGCGGATCAGCACTAACTCCGAGAGGATCCCAGGTAACGGTTATATCCTCCAGTACCGGAGTTATAGAAGAATCAGAAGTAAGGAGTATGGCTTTATACTGGAAGTAGCTGGTGATTCCCTGTTAATGTATTCTGACGCCTTCGCTTTGTCTCCGGCACGTGAGGGTGCTTTACTAAAATATTCACCCGGATAAAACAATCCTCTTATTCAGTTTCCGGAAATAGTCCGCGGACCGAATAACTGAAGTGGACATTATTCTGGCCATTGTGACAATCATTTTAACATTAGAATCCGCAAGAAGAGTCGTTGGGCCTGCTCTTCCGATCATTGCAATTTTATTTATGATATACGCCATTTTCGGAGGCAACCTTCCCTATCCTTTCACAATCAGAGCTCCACCCCCATTGATTTTTATTGATCATATGTTTTTGACAACGCAAGCGATTTTTGGAATTCCAAC
>DAOWNO010000094.1 GCA_030642525.1 Candidatus Aegiribacteria sp. | reverse complement strand
TCTCGCTCATATTCTCCTATCAACTATTTAATCTGTGATATAACAAGTGCAACCATTGTCATCAACTTTATCAGAATGTTCAGAGATGGTCCGCTGGTATCTTTGAATGGATCGCCAACAGTATCCCCAATAACTGCGGCAGCGTGTCCGGGAGAACCTTTTCCTCCCAGATTTCCCTCTTCAATATACTTCTTGGCGTTGTCCCATGCACCTCCGGCATTCGACATGTAAATTGCCAGTAGAACGCCGGATACAATTGCTCCCGCAAGCACACCTCCAAGAGTCTCAGCTCCTGCGTCCCCAAAAGCGAAATAGACTGCTACAGGTATCAATACAGCAAGAATGCCTGGAAGAATCATTTCGCTGAGTGCACCTCTAATCGCGATATTAATGCATTTTTCCATATCAGGTTCCGCCTCATTCTCCATCAAACCCTTTATGTCTCGGAACTGCCTGCGAACTTCCTCCACCATTTTCATGGCGGTCCGCCCTACAGCTCGCAATGTAATAGAGGCGAAAACAAACGGGAGAAGCCCGCCAAACAGAAGTCCGGCGATAACATTGGGTCTGAGAAGATCAATTGTATGAAGGCCGGTAGAAACGGCATATGCGCTGAATAGAGCAAGAGCGGTCAGGGCGGCTGAACCGATCGCGAATCCTTTGCCCATTGCGGCAGTGGTGTTTCCCAGTGAATCCAGTTTGTCCGTTCTTTTCCTTACATCTCCCGGCAGCGCTGCCATTTCCGCGATCCCACCGGCATTGTCCGCCACCGGGCCATAGGCATCAACTGACATGGTCATTCCAACATTCATGAGCATCCCGAGAGCAGCGAGCGCGATGCCATACAGGCCTGCGAAATAATAGCTGATCATTGTGGCGGCAGCGATGAACAGTATCGGGAATATTGTGGATTCCATACCGACTGCTATTCCCTCAATAATACAGGTTGCAGGTCCTGTCGCTGTACTTCTGGCGATTCTTCTGACTGGTCCTCCACTGGTGTAATATTCGGTAATCAAACCTATTGCAGTTCCCGAAACTACCCCGCAGACAAGTGCCCAGAAGACGCCTGTACCCACATCAAGAAGACGTATTGCAGCAAAAGCGAAAATAATGGATAGAATCGTGCTTATGAAAGTCGAGTTTCTCAGAACGGTAGCGGGACTTCCCTTCCGACTGAGTACTCCAACAGAAACAACTCCTGCAATACTGGCAAGAGTCCCGAGTGCTGCCAGAATAATCGGAAGAGCAATCAGCGTTTCTGATCCGGAAACAGCCGCATCGGAGGACAGCAGCCCGGTCGGAATAATGCCGGTAGCACTGAAACCGAAAGCCAGAACTATTGCTGCTATGATACTGCCGACATATGATTCGAACAGGTCAGCGCCCATACCGGCAACATCACCGACATTGTCACCCACATTATCCGCAATAACTGCAGGATTTCTGGGATCGTCCTCCGGTATGCCTGCTTCAATTTTCCCTACGAGATCTGCTCCCACATCCGCGCTCTTCGTAAATATTCCCCCGCCTACTCTTGCGAAAAGAGCAATTGAACTTGCACCCATCCCGAACCCGGCTATGTTCTCAAGAGATACAGTCCCGAGTATGGATTCAAGAAAAGCCTTTGCGGGAGCAACATTACTGTAAAGGAGGTAGAATACTGAAACACCAAGAAGCCCAAGTGCCGCAACTGACAGCCCCATGATACTGCCACTGCGGAAAGCAACGGAAAGAGCCTTTGAAAGGCTGTTTCTTGCCGCATTTGTAGTTCTCACGTTTCCTATTGTCGCAGCGTTCATTCCGATATATCCGGCAATCATGCTGAATCCTGCGCCGAATATGAAAGCTAAAGCCGTTCCTGAATCAATGCCTGCAAACAAAGCAGAAGAAATCAGAACCACAAATATCAACAGTATTCGATACTGCGTTGAAAGATAGGTCATCGCTCCCGAATGAATCATCTCTGATAGATGGATCATTCTTTCTGTACCACGAGGTTCCTTTTTTAAACTGCGATACCGCCTGGCGGCCACCAGTCCAGTTAGAATCGCCACAACAGGACCGAAGAATCGGAATAGTATCTGGGTGCTGCTCATCAATACTCCTAGATTGAATACTGTTCATGTCCATTTAGATTCTAGAGAATGTGCCTTTTCTACTCCAGTACATCTTTCCAGTCAAGACTCATTCTTTTTCTTTATTCTGATGGTTCAGAGCTGTGATGATTGCGGTTGATGAAAAACCCTTCATCAGAGGAATTATTTCGACCCGGCCACCATGGGATTTGACGAAATCAGCACCGACTACGGAATCAATCGTATAATCTCCGCCTTTTACCAGAACATCAGGAACTATTTTCTTGATAAGCTTAAGCGGAGTATCTTCATCAAATGGTACAACGAAATTTACTGATCTCAATTCAAGAAGGAGTTGTACACGGGCTTCAAGTGTAATAAATGGTCTGCTGGGTCCCTTGAGTCTGGATATTGAATCATCCGTATTCACTCCCAGAAAAAGCACATCTCCAAAAGCGCGTGCCTTTCTTACAATGTGTACATGCCCGGGATGAATGATATCAAAACATCCATTTGTAAATACGATCCTGCTGCCATTAGCCCTGAGTTCAGCGCTTGTAACAGCAGCTTCATTTTCTGTCAATACTCTTCTGTTGAGAATAGCGATCAACCTCCCTCAAAATGTCATTCGGCTTCACCGCGTATACACCCGGTTCAGCACATGTTGCCGCCGCTGCGAAAGCTGAAATCCTTACACCATCAACCAGAGGTAATCCGGATGCAAGTGAAAGAGCCATAACTGCGATAACGGTGTCTCCAGCTCCTGAGACATCGAATACATGCCTTGCTGCAACAGGTCGATAAAACGGATCGCTGTCTTTTCGGCACAGGATACTTCCCTCCTCACCCAGAGTTACAAGGACAGCGTCAGCGGACAGTCTCGAAAGAATCTCATTACCTGCTGATGAAGCTTCTTCAATTGTGCCAATAACTCGACCAAGGGCACGCGAAATCTCCAATCTATTGGGTTTGAAGAGAGTGCATCCTTTGAATTCAAAGAAATTGATGAATTTTGGATCTACCGCCACGGGGATTCCACGAGATCTCGAAGAAGAGATTATTCGTGAGATAATCTCAGGCACAAGAACTCCCTTATTGTAATCCTCAAGGACTACTGCATCCAGCTGCAAGGTAATCTCCTCGATTCTGGAAAGAATATCGTGCATTACAGATTCAGAAATCGGATCAGTAACCTCGCTATCCAGCCTGATAACCTGGTGTCCGCCGGATAATATCCTTGTTTTTAATGTGGTAGGACGTGACGGATCGGAAACTACAGCGGATAGATCCACTCCTTCATCGGACAGTAATCCTGTAAGTATCTCACCCTCTCTGTCCTCTCCTGTTACTCCGGCCATTACAGGGATGCCACCCAGAGATCTGATATTACGAGCTACATTCGCAGCGCCGCCCAGTACCCATCTCTCATACTTTTTCTGCAGTGATACTATCGGTATTGGGGCTTCAGGAGATATTCGATCAACCCTGCCATCAAGATAATGGTCAAGAATCAGATCACCAGCGACAAGCACCCTTTTCCCCTGCATACTTTCAAGTATGTTTTCCATATTGTTATCTGGTATCAAAAATTCCTCCATCCGGATATGGTATGCTATCGCCTGTTCTCCGGCAAACTGACATAAGGAGTAACCGTGAACCCAAAGATGATGAATCAGCCGCCCAGAATCAACGCCAGCGGGGCTGACACTGATGGAGTATACAGCAATGTTTTCTTTATTGCAGCTTCAAGAGCAGAATTTATACTTGATTTTGCCCGAATTGTTCCCGGAGTGAACAACCCTAAACTCATGTCCAGAATCATAGTATCACCTCACAGGATGAAAGCTCTTGTTAATACGATGGAATCCCAGATCAACTCGTATGAAAGTAAATTCGGTAAACTGGACTCTGGAAGTCAGACTTCATTCGGTTTCCAGAATCCGGCAATTGAAGAGGCCGAATCCGGAAGTAAATGAAAAATGAACTATCGGAGTGAAATTACTGAACGGAAATCAGTGAGATATGTGGGCTAAAGGTAAGACCTATATATGGCAATGGGTACTTGCAGTGGTTATTTCTGTCGCTTTATGGATAATCTCCATGAGCGATAAACAATTTGAGATAAATGAAAAACTTTCAGTCCTCTCTCCGGCACTGTCTGATGATTTCATTGTTATTGGTTACGAAAGACAGGATTCCGTTTCAGTCACTTTTGCAGGAAAAGGCATAGGTGTTCTTCGCGACCAGATTCTGAGAAAACCGGAAATGCTTCACCTTAATGTACCTCTGCCCAATCAGGAAGAGACTTTTCCCTACAGCAGATCTCTCGAACTCACGGAGAATAATGTACAATTCAGTGGCGATCGCTACTCAAGTCTTTCAGCGATATCATTCAGTCCTCCGGTAATCACTGTCACAATAGATCACAGAATTACCCGGGATCTCCCTGTTAGAATAAGTGCCGCCGGATCTGTTCCAGAAAGATATCTCTGGCCATTTCTATCCAATACTATCGTACAGGTTACGGGGGCCAGATCTATCGTGAACCAACTTGACAGCTGCTATACCGGTCAAGTCGGATCAGGAAGTCAACGTGCAGAAACCGTAATTGAAAAACCGGATGGAATCAATAATATCAATCCATCGTCCGTAATTGCCGGATTAATATATCCGGTACCTTTAATTGAACGGATGCAGTAGCTTTTCATGTATTGACAGTCGTGAAACAAGATGGGTAGATTCAACATCACGTGTACATGTTCAGTCTTCTGAAGCAATTTGACTGTAGCCGGAGGGATAGTCTATGAGATCAAAGATTCTTGTGAGAATTCTGATAGTGCTGTTGGCAGCGTTTCTGGTTTTCAGAATTCATCAGAGAGTCGAAACGTACAGGATCCCAAGGGAATTCTGTCGTTCACAAATGAGTGTTCTTGCAAACGCCAACATCTATCATATGTATATCTTTGAAGGGATTCCAGCTCCTGATCTTGACAGCCTTCTGAGTTTCGCGGAAGCAAATAACTTTTTTGACGCCTCACTGAATAATGACAGCATATTTGTTTCGTTTGGCAACGGCAGGATCCGAAATGTTCTTATTCCTCAGGAATGGAAAAACCTGTGGAACGAGAATGCCGCTATGGATATCGAAAATTCTCTCAATGCATTAAACAATGAGCAAATGAACCTCGAACTTGTTATCAGAGAACATGAAGAATCCCTCGGGTTTTCTCTGGATTCTCTAATTACACTAAGAGATGCTTACATTGTTGACACCATAATTGAAGAAGAGGGTGAACCGTCTCCAGGTGAATTCTTCGATGATTCCATTGGTTTTGATGCTGAATCATTTGTCATTGCCCGGGCTGATATCGCATCTTCAATTGATTCGGTTGAATCAACATTATTGAACTTCAGCAATATCATCGCTCCTGCCAGGATGGACTCAGTTTCTGCTCTGGTTATTGCAGTATGTCCTACGCTCTGGGAATCAGGCTTTTACGATTCAGTCTATTCTTACGATCCAAAACTCGCTCTTGGTTCACAATTCTCGCTTTCCTGTCCCAATATTGACAGGCATGGCGGTGTTGTTGCCGGTCTTGTTGAGAAAGATTTCCCCGATTCATTGTTCCTGGAGGAGGACTGGGCTGAAATACTGACGGTTTTCAGCTTCCCGCAATATGCTGAAATGAGAAGACTGCAGGTTTCAAGAGCAAACCTCATCCGCGCAGCAGAAGAGCAAGCCGCATACCTTGCCCAGAGATATCCATCTGTTATCTATCCAAAGCTGCCGGAAAACCTTGATGTAGGTATTGATGATCTTATCGATCCACTCGGTGGTGAATATGTGTTTGAAATTATTCCCGACACAACATACATCTTCTATGAGAATCCTCGTGGAACTTCAAGAAGGGCAAGGGGCGACTCTGTCGTGGTTGAAGCCATGAAATTCGTGGCTTACACTACAGCGGAACCTGAACTCTCCAGAGTTGAGGTTTTCTTTAATCATCCACTCAGATTTCCCAGCCGTGCAGATGGCGCAATTCCGGGAAGCAATGATAAACTGGTTGTTATTATTTACTGGGATCGTTCCGAACTGGGAACTCTGCAGATTGATGAGCGTGAAGTTGATCTCGTTGAAGAGTCAACATGGGACTTTGTCAGTTCGAAATTCGGAATAGCTGGTAGTCTGAATTCCGTTCAGTAAAGAAAACACGACTGTAATTCTGGAACCTTTTTCTTCAAGCAGGATAAAGTGTGCGTCTATTCTACCAATATTTAAAAGAACACAATCTGGAGGTATCGAATGTCTGATAAGTTCAATGATATAGAAACGATGGGTGAAAAATCGGATAATCAGTATGTCCTGGCTCTCGCAATTGCTAAAAGGGTCAGAAAGCTCAGATCCGGAGCTCCTCCTCTTATAGACAGCAATGATTCTAAGAAAAAACCTTTTTACACAGCAATGAAAGAGATTTACGAGAAGAAAATCACTTATACGCTTGATGATGATGTATAGTTACAAAGCAAACAAATATCTTGAAAGGATGATTTTTATGCGGGCAACCCTGTTCATAACCATTTTAGCAGTACTTGTTCTAGGAGCTTGCGGAACTCAGGGCACTTCAGACAATAACACAACGGATTCATCAAGAGTCCTTGCAACAGTTGACGATACTCAGATAACTGAGCAGATGCTCAAAGATGAACTGGAAATGATCCCACCTTATCAGAGAGCTTCATTTGAAACGCCTGAGGGCAGAAGGCTTCTCCTGAACCATATTGTGGAGAGAGAACTGCTGCTGACAGCAGCAATAGACCTTGAACTTGAAGAGGACTCTTTTGTTATCGCTCAGGTGGAACTGGCAATGCAGCAGGTTAAGATCGCAAAGGAAAGAGCTCTCATTCAAACTTTCTACCAACAGGAAGTGGTTGATGCGATTGTAATTCCGAATGAGAGAATACTTGAATACTACAATGAACACTCAGGTGACATCTATCGCCAGGAAGCACAGGTTAAAGTTTCACAGATCCTTCTGACTCTTGAACAGGATACTGCAGCTGTAATAGCAGCTCTTGAAGCCGGTGATTCATTTGAGACTGTCGTTCTGGAAATGAGCGAGCATGAACCTACAGTCAATACTGAAGGTGATATGGGCTGGATTACCATTAACTCTCCCCTGCCTTACCTTGGTGAACAGTCAGAAATATCAGAAGCACTGTTTGCTTCTGAGGCTGGAGAAGTAATTGGGCCTTACTCAACCATTATGGGTTACCATTTCTTCCTTGTAACAGACAAGAAGGAAGAGGGTGTACGCCCGCTTGATGAAGTCAGAGAATCCATTGAGAACGTCCTTAAGCCTGCGATGGTCAACTCTTTTTTCCAGGATGACCTT
>DAOWNO010000098.1 GCA_030642525.1 Candidatus Aegiribacteria sp. | reverse complement strand
ATTCGAGATGTGATAACCATTGATGATATCGGCAAACTCGGACATCAAGTCATCTGGAAACATGAATTCGTTCATATTTGCATTTTCGAGATTGACGCAAGTAATTCGAGTCTGGGTGTGAGGAGCACACGGAGTGTCAGATGCTATTACACTCCCGTTATCCGAACTGTAGATGAACCTTGGAGATTGATCAAGTGCGTACTGACGCAATCTAGGTTCATGGTCCTGGAGAACAACGATCTTGTCCTTGAAGAGGATCACCAACCTCCAATAGCCGTCCGAATCGGTGTTAATGAAGAAAGTGCTCATGCCGATTCTGGCAGTCCCACATAAAACAGCAAATGGTTCACCATATTCTAAAGGATCAATTATCGAATCCAGGGTCACGGTGTATGCGGGATTCATATTGCCAGGCACAGTATTATGACAATCAGAGGTGAGAAGTGTACCTGTACTACCGTACAACAGAAAGAAAAGTAAACAGGTTGTTAAGATCACGAGCGTATCAATCCAATCAGCATGAATCTAACAGCATATTGTACTATGTCTCGCTTCCATAGATTCTCCAGAGTTACGAAGAATTGTCCAACATCGGATAATATTGCGAGAAATTACTAATGCACCAATGATAAGTCCATTCCCTCTCATCAGTAAGGAAAACCTATTCTACTCATTCTCCTTTCTCCATGCTTAACACCCTCGTAAATCAAGTGAACGGATACTGTCGGAATTGTGTACCAATCGGGTGCACATACCGTCCCCGCTACCAAATCGGATTCAGAGGCGTTCAGCATTTCAATATGTTGAACGCCTCTGTCATTGGTGGTTCAAAGTCAATCTTTCAATGCACTCAAGATCACCTAGACAAGTGCATCCCCAATCTAATTCCCGCATCTATATACACAATCGAATAACTCCTGAAACTAACTAAGGGAGTGATATGAAAACCAATGGCTGATCAAGAGGGCGGTTTTTCTCTGGGTGACGGTATTATAGTACCCCCAATTGATCATGGAGGTTGCAATGATGTCCGAGTTTACAATTATTCCTTTCTCAGTCGATTCCTCGAACCAGAAACAGATAGATGCCTGGTACGCTCTGCGGAGGAGCCTTCGAAGGGAGATTCTTCCTGACGAGTCTTTTTTAACCATGGAAGAGCTGCTTGCACAATGCCGCGCTATGCATGAGTTACGGGAATCTATTGAGTGGTGCATCTGGCATGGTGAAGATGAGGCCATGGTCGGGCATGCTGGTGTCTTTTTCTCAGGGCAGGATTCTGGAAACGATCCTGCCTATTTCACCATACAGGTCGATCAAAACTACAGACGCAATGGAATTGGCAGTGCTTTTCTGAGAAAAATAGTTGAAACTGCAACAGAGCAGGACAGAAAGATACTTCGCGTTCAAACTAACGACAGGTGTCCACCTGGTGAGAAGTTCATCACTCCAACAGGAGCAGATATTGTTCATATGGGGCACTTCAACATTCTTGTTCTAAAGGATGTAGAGAAAAGCCTGATAAATTCCTGGCTTGGGCTTCCGGTGCAGGGATCCAGGGAACTCACCGTGGGTAACTGGGAAGGAATTACACCGGAGCATAGAATCCAGGAGATATCTGACTTCTATCAGGTCATCTATGAGGCAGGGAGAGAGCAGCACGGGCATTCTGCTTACAGGTTCACCCCGGAGGATGTTCGTAAAGGTGAGAAAGTCTCGATTTCAATGGGCAAAAAATCTTATGCAATTTACGCTGCAGATGCTGAAAGTGACAAATTGCTGGGACTCACGAAGATATCCTGGTACCCATCACGACCATCGGTTGTTTCACAGGGATACACAGCTGTGCTTCCCGATGCCAGAGGAAGAGGAATAGGGAGACGGCTCAAGGCCGAAATGCTGCAGAAAGTGTTTCGGGACATGCCTGAGGTTGAGCATATGAAAACGGGAAACGCAGACAACAACGATGCCATACTGAAGATCAATTCTGAGCTGGGATTCAGACATCAAATGGCAACAAATACCTGGCAGATAAAGACGGCTGCTTTAAAGGAGTATCTCGGTATATCGACCTTCTCCCCGAAAACTGGACACATTAAGGTTTAGTGATCATCCGCTTGGACTGCTCCTTCAATATGAATATGATGCAGAGCTTCTCAGGCGTTTCAGATTTCGATGAATCCCTTGATCCAAATCAAAATATGGTTCAAACGAAGCTCGGTCCCCGCTACCAAAAAGAACCCGGCTTTACTGCCGGGTTTTGCTATTCCAGAACAGGGACTGTGTTTCCGACCCCGTTACAACCAGTCCTCTACCAGGAACTCAGGTAAATATGCATGTCTGATGCCGCCTCTCGATGGAAAATCTTTGTCCATGGAAAGAACGACCTTTGGATAATTGTCCCGGATGGATTCAAGTACTGAAAACTCTCGCTCTATCGTATCGGGCGATGCAAGATGGTAAGCGACCTGGACATAAACTGTCTCATCCCCCTTCTCAGCGATAAAATCGATCTCTTTGTTTCCGGATTCTCCAACGAAGACGGTATAATCCCTGCGCATAAGTTCCAGACAGACGATGTTCTCTAGAAAACCGGAGATGGCTCCATCCCTGAAACCGAATAATGCATGCCTAAACGAAAGGTCACTCAGGTATGCCTTCTCAGTGTAGGAGAGTAATTTCTTTCCCCGAATATCAAATCTTTTCAAATTGTAGATCGCATAGGCGTCAGCCAGATTTCGGATGTAGTCAATGACTGTACCGGCCGTTGTGGTCCTGCCGTGGGATCTCATGTAATCAGCGATACTCTTCCCCGAGTGTAGCGAGCCCACATTGTCCGCCAGGAACGAAAACACGGATTCCAGCAGCGGTATGCTGCGGATACTGTTCCTCATTATTACATCATTGAGGATCACGGTGTCCATGACAGAGCCGAGATACTGGTAGACCACCTCTGTCGAGAGCTGCATGGAATGAATCCCCGGCATACCACCCAGCCGGAGGAAGAGCCCGAATTCCTCCGGGAGAGATCCCGAGTCCTCTCCGCGGAACTGCACAAATTCCGCCAGGCCAAGTGGATAGATATGCAGCTCAACGTACCTCCCGGATATAGAAGATGCAAGCTCGGAAGCGAACATTCCGGCATTTGAACCCGAGATGTAGATGTCTATTCCGCCTTCGGCGAGTAGAGATGCGACAAGCTCCTCCCATCCCTTGATATCCTGCACCTCATCAATAAGAAGGGCCGATAATTCAGGGAACTCTTTTATGTAGCGATAGAGAACATCCATATCTTTGAATCGGTGATTATCGATCAGCTCCATGTTCAGGTACAGGGGGTTTCCGCCGCGGGTCTGGATAAGATCAGTTACCTGCTTGAGGAATACACTTTTTCCCACACGCCTCATACCTGTGATCACTTTTATCAACGGAGCACCGATGAAGGGTTCGATTCGTTCTAGATATATTCTTCTTTTGTAATATAAGATATTACCTCCATATCATATATCTTATTCTATATCAGAAGATATCAATCGTCAATACCTGCAACTGAGACGACGCTGGTAGTGTCTCCCTACAAGTATCAATTGCGTTTATTGCAGTATTCCCCTTCTCTTCATCAACCTAACTCCCTGTTTTACCGGTAAGTAACCCAATGTGAAACGGTAATGGGAATACTGTTCGCATCGACTCCATATACCGTCCCCGCTACCAAATCAACCCCGGCTTCACGCCGGGTTTTCTCTTCCTGGGTCTGATGTTACATGAAGTACATACAACCCGTTTGAATGAATAGTCAGCGTTTCCGGTCGATCACTGTATTCCATGGTTATTACTTTCAAGTGAATATTTGGATTAAGTTCTGTCCCAGCAGTTGCCGCTAATCAGGGCATGAACATGAGAGTTTCAGTTGGCCATTCCGCAAAGAGGTCTGGGGCACCAGGATGCCGCATGGAAAAACATCCCTGCGATCAATGGCTTTCTTAAGAAACATCGTGAGAGCGTCCCAAGCACATCTGCAAGGCTTTGCCAGAAGCTTCCTGGGATGCAGGAAGTGCAGCCTGAACATTTTCGGAATACTCCGTACATGAGATACTTCTCTACAGCTTCATCGGTAACGAAACGCACAACCTTAACACTACTAATCGAAGTAGTGTTTTCTTTTTGCAAAATCGGTGAAGCATTTATATACTATGTTAATGAATCGTAATCCTATCCTGATATATTTGTTATGCAGGTGTTGGGCAGGGTAACCGTGAAAAAATTGATCGTGGTTTTCATAGCGATATTTTCAATATCATCATACTCAAGCTCCATAACGCAGACGGATTGGTCCGGCGGCTGGAATGAGCCGGGACCGGTTTCCAGCCCGGGAAGTTCATTCGATTCTTCCGATAGCATCTCCTGGAACGCCGTTACCGGTCAGATTTCATTATCATGGAGACCCAACTTCATTTTCTATAAATTCCCTATTGCAAGCGATCTTTCAGCAGCTCTTTCGGTTTCAGCATCGGATATTAACGGTAATGGCTATCCAGATGTAACCTGCTGCACAGGATACCCCACGCAGGAGATAAACTGCTGGCTGAATCCGTGCAGTCCATTCTCGAGCTGGACTTTTCTCCCGATTACAGTACTCCCTGAAAGTTATTATGTGCGGAACGTCATCCCCTCTGATATCAATAGTGATGGTACTATTGATCTCGTGATTACAGCCGAAACATGGTGGGAAGATTCGGTTATTTGGCTGGGAAACAGCGGTGATCCGGCAACTGACTGGTCTGTCAATTTCGTGGGAACACTCGAGTACAATCCGCACCATTCTGTCGTTGGTGATATTGATATGGACGGAGACCCTGATATCGCAGTGGTTTTTGGAGGGTATCTGCCAAACCATGATTCTCTATGCTGGTTTGAAAATCGTGAAAACGTTGGATTAGACTGGGTTCATCACGGCTCCTGGTACTGTTTTTACTCCATAACATCCATCTCTTTCGCTGATATCAATCACGATGGCTGTAATGATCTTCTCATGTCGTTCAATTATCCGGTAAACGAACTTGCCTGGTTTGAAAACGTAAATTACGGGGAAACCTGGACACCTCATAGTATTGGGTACCCGTACATGGAGAAAGATGCCGTTGCTTCCGATATCGACGGCGATGGCTGGATAGATGTCTGCTCTTCATACCATAGCGGAATCAGGTGGCACAGAAACAATAATGGATCGGGAACATCATGGACTACCTACCCGCTGGATGATCCTTATCTATCCTGTATCACCAGTGCAGACTTTGATGCAGATGGATTACAGGACATTGCTGTTTCCTCGGGCTGGCACGAAAATGTGTATGCAACAGAAGGACTCTGGAATAAATGGTATTACATTGTTAGCTACTCTCCGGATCGTATTTCCTGGTCTGATTTGTACAATGACGGACACATTGAAATTCTTGTTAACAATGAAGAAAATATTGATTGCATTCTTTTTGATGATTATTACCGGTTCTCTGGATCAATTACCTCCAGTATTATCTACACCGGTGATGATCCCTCCTGGGGTGCAATCAGCTGGAATGCTGAAGAACCTTTTGGAACCTCTATCCAGTTTCAGATGAGAGCTTCTGATGATTATATGGAAATGGGGGAGTGGTCTGACACGATCTCCGCGCCATCCAGCCTTGAAGGTATCCTTAGTGATTACGACAGCTATTTTCAATACCGAGCATTGCTCGCAACCGAAGACACTATATCAGCTCCGATTCTACATGAGGTAACTATATTTTGGGATCCCCTGCAAACTGAAGAAGGAAATGAGCCTGAAGTGTCTCTCCTCGTCCAGCCAAATCCAGCAAATGTTTCAGCACAGATCACTTTTAACGTTCCTTTTGTTTCAAAGGTCACCCTTGCTGTATATGACATCACTGGCAGAATTGTCTGGTTTGAAAACCTGAACATTACTAGCTCTGGCAGTAACAGCACAGTGATATCCGGGCTTGGACCAGGGATCTACTTCCTCAGACTATCCGCCGGAGGAGCGAATTCAGATGCCAGATTAGTAATAATTAGATGAGGATCAGGATCAGCAAGACTTTCCCTGCCATTTTTCAGACAGAACCTTCGGAAGACTGACTATACCCGATTTAACCTGACCGTTTTCGATCAAAGGAGGCATTATTTCTATTGATCCAGTCCGAATCCGTTCAGAGTAAGAACGAACTTTAGCTTCTATCTTCCGGCGGGTCGTAAGCCCACCTGCTAAGAGACAGTCAATAAGAGGAGATTATCACCATCTGGTCATGTTGTCTGCCATCGACAGTTTGATTTCCCTGATTCCTGAGATCGAATTGGCTTAATGTCATTGGGGCTGTGTGCGAAACGGAAGTCGAATACGAAGTATTATGATCAGGAATTATCAGTTACAGCTCTTCCCAACATCTGCGAATCCCTTGATCCACATTAGAATCTGGTTCAAACGAAGCTCGGTCCCCACTACCAACATTGAGAAGGCCGTTGACTCTATGTCAGCGGCCTTTTTCTTTCGATAGAGCAAGGAATACTCTAGCCGGGACATCCTGTCTAACCGAAGTAATATCAGCCTGCACTTGACAAGTGTCCCTAAATTGAGGACATTTGTCCCCAGATTGGGGACAATTATGCTTGATGTACTTTTTTCAAAAACCAGGAGAAATATCCTGGTGCTATTCTTCACTCATCCTGACAAAGGATACCATATTCGAGAAGTTGTTAGGTGTATTCAAGGTGGTAGAGGTGCAGTTGTTAGAGAGTTGAATGCTCTTGAAAAAGCAGGAATCCTGGTTCGAAAAAGCATAGGAAATCTGGTTATCTATCAGGCTAATCGAGACTGTCCAGTATTCCAGGAAATTCATAACCTTATAGTAAAAACTGCTGGTATTGCTGATGTAATTCGATCCGCTCTGTCGGATCTAGATGGTATTCTATATGGCTTTATTTTCGGTAGTACTTCCAGGGGAGAATTGGATCAGATAAGCGATATCGATGTCTTCATTATAGGAGAAGTTACGTTTACTGAAGCATCAATAGCCCTTCACTCCGCTCAGAAAACTCTTGGCCGGGATATTTCTCCGGTTGTTTATTCTGATAATGAATTTTCCTTGAAAGTTTCTCAGGGCAATCACTTCCTTATGAATGTGTTGGACAAGCCATTAATCATGCTGATTGGAGGTGAGGATGACCTTAGAGCAATGGGTTCAGAATAATCTGGATGATCTGAATTCAGAGAAGCCGGATTCATCTGCGATTAAGGAGTTGATTTCGGT
>DAOWNO010000137.1 GCA_030642525.1 Candidatus Aegiribacteria sp. | reverse complement strand
GCTGAGGCTATAAGTACTTCTTTTTCCGCAAGTTCAATGAGATTATTGAATTTCTTCAGGACGAGTATTGGATCACTAACAACACCTACATTGTCGACCATATCATCGGCATCATGTGGATCGTCGTACAGCTTGCTCAGTTCGTCAGATATTCCGCTGATGTCGGCAGTCACTACCGTAAGCCTTTTTCTCAATTTCTCCATCAATAATCTCGGATCAACCGGCTCATACATTTTTTGACTGGATTTCAAAAGAATGCACGCTCCCTTTTTTTCAAGTGATATCAGCAGATCGTAAACATTGGTTCTGTTCAACCCGGAAATCTTTGCGACTTCGGCTGGAGAACAATTCTTTTTTTGAAGCAGGGCAAGATAAACCTTTACCTCATTAGGTACCAAATCGATATAGCTGAAAACCTCATCAAGTCGTTCAATACTCATTGCCCACCCTATCTGTTAATGTTGTCGTACTACATGATACATCATTAATTGTTCATAACTGAATTGTCAAGTTCTATTCTTTTCATGAGATCGTACAACAGATAATGGGATCAAGTCTTCCATATAGAGAACTAATATCGCTGAACGGTGTTAATTGCATAGAGAAGCTTCTGCAATGATCGTTTTTGAAGTGTTGTGCCTTACGATGTTGTTTCATCGCAGAGTGGTCATGATATGCAGAAGTCCATACTTGATTTAACTTAGAAATGTGTTAGACTGTAAAGTGTAAACGTACGATGGGAGACGATAATCGATATGAGTCCAATGATTACCGTTCTTGTCTTAATCGTAATTGTCTTCTTTCCTGATATTTCATCGGCAGAATTCTTCTCTGATACCGAATGGCCGGACTTCAGCTTTGATACATCCGATAACGTGGCATGGGAACGTTTGCTGACACCAACAAGCATTACGCTTGAGCAATTGAATATGAAACTGTTCGATGATGATCTGTCTTTCCTTGATCTTGAAACTATGGACATCGACAACGATAATGACATTGACCTGCTTTATGGATGTTATTCCGACGGAATGGTATTGGCTGAAAATGATGACAATGGAACTTCATGGAGTCTCATTTACTTGACTTCGGGTTCCGGTAATGTGAGAGCGGTTTCAAGTGATGATTTTGATCTGGACGGTGACCCTGATCCGCTTGGTTTCTTCTCAAATGGTAACCTGACATGGTACGAAAACGATTCGGGAAACTTCTTTCCAAGAGCAATTGGCGTTGCCGAAGGCGTGGATTCATGGGGATTATGTACGGTTGATCTGGATCTCGACGGAGATATCGACATCATATCTTCATCCTCAGGAGGATTGATCTTCTGGAGGAACAATCACATGACAGGTTGTTTCCAGGGGATCAGTATTGCTTCCGATCTGCCGTCTAATTCTTCAGTCTCATTTCTTCTGGCTGAAGATCTTGATAATGATGGCGATAATGATATTGTGGCATGCATTGAGAACTGGTATGGCGTCTTCGTTCTGGAAAACCTTTCTCCAACGGGTTTCAATTGGTCAATCCACCGGGTGTTCGACGGGGAAGCACATTTTCTGACAGCTTCACTCATCGATGTTGATAATGACGGCGATTCTGATATTTTAGCGCATGGGGATAAAATCACCTGGTTCGAGAACGCAGGAAACATGCAATGGACACCGAAAAAAATATCGGAGCAACCCTCAGGTTACGCCGTAGCTGGTGATTTGGACGGAGACGGTGATATAGACCTTGCGGCACTTCCCTCAGTCAGCTCGGAACATCCGTCGCCAGTTCTTATATGGGAAAGAACCGGTCCTGAGGAATGGCAGTCCGACTATTTTGCAAGTGTATTGGGAACATCCCGCTGTCTTGCGGCTGTCGATCTGGATAATGATGGAATAGACGATATCGTCATGAATAATAAACGTCTTATCTGGGGTGATCAGTTTGCGGAAAGCGGATTTCTCATCTCCCAAGCCTTTTCAACCACTCCAGATGTTGAATGGGGATACATCGACTGGATTTTATCACCGCCTGCAGCCAACGTTTATTTCAGAATAAGAACTGGTGAACACTACAACAACATGGGACTCTGGTCGGATTCGATAAAAACGCCAGGCGAGTCTCTGGAAAACTACGTATGTAATCCGAACGATTCTGTAATTCAGTATATGGCCTGCTTTTCGAACACGGATACTTCAGAACAGCTTGCCCTTGAATGGGTATCAATATCGTACAATCCATTAGGCATACACGGGGGGATCAATCCACAGGAATTAGTTCTTCGTACTCCTGGCAACCCGTCTACAGAAGAAATCAGTATAATGATAAATGTCCCTGAGGATGGTGATTGCAGCTTGACACTTTACGACATTCGCGGTTGTCTTGTTGCTTTGTTGAATGATGGTCAAATTGGTGCAGGAATGCATGAGTTTTCTGTTTTCGGCCTGAATACCGGGACGTATTTCGCAAGACTTGAATTTTCCGGCGAAACAGTTACATCAAGTCTTGTAGTTCTGGAGTAGAACAATGATCGGAACAATCAGGTTCATTGCTCTGTTTTCAGCTTCTGTACTTGCGGTAAACTGCGGTAATCCCAATGCTTCTGATGCGAGGATGCCAACAGCATCGACGCTATCCGCACAGTTCACAGGTGATACTACCGGACATCCTGAATTATCGACTGCAGGTCTTGACAGGGCCGGGCTGCGGATGCAGCGGGAACTCCATCAGGATGGCGGAGGGAATGGACCCCTGTGTCAGTTCACACTCCAGTGGACCTCATGCCCTGATGATGACTTTTCCTATTACATACTTTATAGATCCCGAACTCCAGAGATAACCAGCGGGCAGGGATCTCCGAGCATCAAGCGTATTTCCAAAGTATGGAATGATACTGTTCACGTTGACGATTCTCCAAACTGGAATACAGAATACTACTACGCAATCCGGACAATCAACGATGAGGAGAATTCCTCCTGGAGCAACGAATTGTTGATCACCACACCAACTATAGAAGGGAACCCGCCCGATGCATCTGTGCTTGCTGTAGATACAGTTGCATACCATTACATAGATATGGTATGGTCCCGATGCAGAAACGTTGATTTCAGAGAATACGAGCTTTTCAGTTCGGAAACTCCCGGGATATCCGGATCTCCAGGAGCCGCCCGGATGATATATTCAACGGAGACTGCATTGGATACGGTTTACGTTAATATGAATTACCTCTGTGAGATAACCCTGTATTTTGCTCTGAGAACAACCGATCTGACCGGAATCAGCAGCTGGAGTAACGAAGTTGCTGCCTGTTTTACTTCGTTCTCCCTTGCTGTTCTTGATTCGGTCAATATTGGAACAAATCCCGAGCAGATGGTGCTATTGCCCGGTAGATCTCGCCTGTATGTGACAAACTGTTTTTCAAATGGCAAGGTAAAAGTTGTTGATGTCAACTGTTTTTCAGTAGTGGCCAGCATTGAAGTTGAAAGCAGACCGTTCGGAATTTGCGCCCTTCCCAGTGAGGACTATCTGTATGTCACACTTCCCATATCGAACAAAGTTGCAGTAATAAGAGTTTCGGACAACACTGTAGCGGATACGATAGATGTTCCCGGTCGACCCCTTGGAATCTGCTCAACTCTCGATGGAGAATACGTATTCGTAAGCTGTTACTTCTCAGGTGAGGTCAGAGTAATAAGGACACAGGACAATACTGTGGTTGGTACAATAACTGTAGACAAAAACCCCTGGGGAATAACCCCCGGACCTTCCGGTGAAAGGATCTATGTTGCCAACAGCTTCGATAACACAGTGTCAATCATCGATGCATCCTCCTTTACTGAGATCGCAAAAGTCACAGTCGGCAGTTATCCTATATCGGTCGCTTTCAATTCGGACGGAAGCCAGGCTTACGTATCATGCTGGGAATCGAATGATGTGTACGTTATCGACAACAGTACCTATAACTATCTTGGATCCATTGAGCTTGAAGGAGCTCCAGGGATGCTGGCCACCGATTCAGAGGGATTTGTAGTCGTTCCGGGAGAGGAATACGGATTCCTGACGATAGTTGACCCTCTCTCGATTGCAGGGATTGCGGATTTAGAACTGGGAGGAGCCCCCTGGTTTCCGGAATGCCATCCGAATGAAGCAACAATATTCGTATCCGACTATCTTGGTGGAAAGGTCTACAAAATTGATGAACATGCGGGTAGAAGATTATTTACTCCACGGGGCAGACGCTCCGCCCCTGCAAATCCAGCACGGCACATAGAAGCTGCCCTGGGGCATCGATAATGCCCGGCAGCACCATAGCATTTTTTTCCTGTATTCTTCTTTGCCTGGTGGCAGGTATAAATTGCGTGCAGGGGGTGGAAGGTACGGAAGCTCCGACAGCTTCAAATCTGACTGTAGTGATTATTTCTGATACTTCAGGAACAGATTCGGAACCTGCTTCAAAAGGCGACAGGCAATCAAGCGTATTGGTGGCGCAGGCGAACTGGACAGCCTGTCCTGATGAAGATTTCAGATCGTACAGCCTTTACCGCTCAGTTTCTGCGGAACTGGTTAAGGATACAACGGAAGCAAGTCTTATCTATTCTGTAACTGATGTGGATTCGATAGTATTCAGCGACTCGACAATAACCTGGAATATTGATTTCTACTATGCACTTCTTACGCAGGATTTCCAGGATTATTCAACATGGAGTAACGTAGAAACTATTAGTACTCATCATGAGTCATATCCTCCATGTTCTCTTACGGTATCTTCTGTAACTCCCGAAAATTTCTCGTTAATATGGTCCGAATATGAGGGGAACGATTTTCTGTACTACATACTTTACCGGGACGTACAACCCGGAATAGAGACTTATCCTTCCACTGCTGAGCTTGTGCTGATTACAGAGAATCAGAACTGCACAAGTTTTACGGATTGCTGCACGATTCTTGGAAGAGACGTTTACTACGCTCTCAATGTTGATGTTCAATCAATGCCTTCCATCTGGTCCAACGAGGTTTCAGTTTATAATGAGCCTGTCCCGCTTACTGTAACCGGCTCTCTTGCAGGCTTGTCTGAGCCTTCATGTGTCAGCTTCGTGGATGATGAAACGATCTGCCTTTCGGAAAGCGCTACCGATGGTTCATTTCATCTTGTATCCGTAAATGGCCCTGAATCGATTGCCGAATTTTCTCCGACCGGTACGCCTGTCTGCGTAGAGCCCTCTGATGCCGGTTCATGCATATACGCTGCCACATCTCAGCCGGACAGATTATTGATTCTCGACGGGACTGACCTTGCAGTTCTTGAGTCCCTCGATCTTCCGGGTCAACCAGCGGGATTGTCTGTAGATCCTTATGGGGAGTACATTTACTGTTCATTGTATGACAAAGATGAGCTGCTGGTTATCAGAACGTCTGATTTGCAGACAGAGGCACTCGTGCAGCTGGACGCATACCCCAGAGGTATCTGCACTACCCCTGAAGGGGATTATATCTGTGTTGCATGCACGGGCAATTCCAGTATAAATATCGTGGATAGATCGAACTGGACTGTTAAGAAAAGTCTTACTATTGGCCCCTATCCCATGGACCTTGTGACAACTGCCGATGGTTTACTGCTCCTGGTTACATGCTGGGGGGATTCCCGCATATATCTGATCACTACTTACAGCTGGTTCATTACCGGTTGGATCGATACTCCTTATAAACCCGCAGGTCTCAGCATGCACCCTGAAGGCTATCTCTATACAGCCTGCGAGTACGCTGATAGTATATGCGTTATCTGTCCATCCAGTGAGCGAATTCTTGCTACTACCTCAACAGATGACGGCTGCTGGGATGTTTCAGTATCCCCGGACGGATCATTCGCATGCGCGGTCAACCGATCGGCGGGAACCCTTTCGCTGATCGGATTCCAGCAAAGGTAAAGTTTTTCATTCAGTGCTGTATTCATATCCACATCACTGTCACCGACCATCGGAGTATTCCCTGGTAGAGTTCCAAGTTTCTCAAGTACCCGGACGACTGCTTCAATGGGGGTTCCAAACGGTGTCTGAAGCAGAATGAGCAGATAGTGCATTTAAACTTCAATGCAGGATTATTCTGTCCAGGACTTCCTTGCGAGATTTCCAATCCGGCTGACAGCGTGTTAGAAGTGAATAGAACTTTGAACCATGATTGTGATGAATCATATGACATAGTTCATGCATG
>DAOWNO010000212.1 GCA_030642525.1 Candidatus Aegiribacteria sp. | reverse complement strand
CCGGGGCTTGGCAGGAACCTTGAGCGGGGGTGGCTGCTGAAAAAGACTTTTCTGCTTTTCTTGCTGCCCGTTTCACTGATAGCCTTGTCTATCGGTTCGGTGCGGTGTTTCTGCAGAAACAGAATATTCTGGCACGATCTTGCTGTTTCCATCATTTGCGCAGGAGTGATTTCAGCTTTTGTGTTCTTTCCGTCAGCAAGATTCAGATTAACCGCCATCCCCGCTTTCTGGTTTCTTTCCGCATCTGCTTTTCCTGAGAGGAAAACTCTCCGCTATTCCGCTTTTGCCGCCGGTATAATCATTATCATCTCATTATTCGTAACTTACCCCGGCATGGTGAGATCAGGGCTGACTTCAACCCTTGCGGCGGAACACATGCTGGAGTCGGGAAATCCAGCCGGAGCTCTGGAAGAATTGGATTACGCTGCAAATAGAGGATTCTATGGAGCGGATTTGCACAATCTCACAGGGGTTTCCTATTCACTTCTCGGTTACCCCGCTGAAGGATTAATGGAATTCCGGAGGGCAATTGAAATTGCCCCTGAGTCTCCCACTTTGTGGAAGAATTATGCGGTATCACTCTGGGCAAACGGAAAGTGCAATGAATCAGTACAGGCCGCAAGAAGAGCCGTTAATCTGAACCCGTTGCTCAGAGAGCAGCTTGAACCAATACTTGTGCATGCGGAAAACATATGAAAATCATGAGAGGATCATTTTCTAAATGAGTTCTTTCGATAAATACAACCTTGAAGAAAACCTTCAGGATCTTGGCACACCGCAGCAGGAAGCCTCCAGAATTGCGCGAGCCACCGGCCTGCTTGGCGGGCTGACGGTAACGAGCCGGATATTGGGGTTGCTTCGCGATGTGGCACAGGCTGCGATACTTGGCACAGGAATGGCCGCTGATGCTTTCACACTTGCTTTCATAATCCCGAATACACTCAGAAGGCTGTTCGGGGAAGCAACTGCCAGTGCTGCGTTCGTACCCACATATACTGAAACTCTGATAAAGGACAGTAAACGGGATGCTTTCCGGCTGGGAAGCAGAATATTGTCACTGGTTGCCGCGGCTCTTCTGGTTATCGTTCTTCTGGGAATACTGGCGTCGCCCCTCATTATAAGGATATTCGCTCCCGGATTTTCTGATATTCCAGGTAAATCCGAACTTGCCACCGGACTTCTGCGTCTCCTGTTTCCTTACATTCTCATGGTAGGCTGCGCTTCAGTCGTCATGGGTATTCTCAATGCGCACAGACATTTCCTGGCCCCTGCCGGCGCCCCCATATTTTTCAACCTCTCCGCTCTTGCAGGAATTCTTCTTCTGTCACGATGGATTTTTCCTGACCAGCCAGTCTGGGGATATTCAATCGGAGTGATGGCCGGAGGTGTACTCCAGCTTCTTATACAGCTCCCGGCATTCAGGAGAATAGGATTCAGGTTTAAACCGGACTTCAACTGGAAAGACCCGAAAGTAAGAAAAGTCGGAATGCTCGCCTTTCCAGCGCTGGTCGGGCTGCTGGCTGCTGAGGTGAACATCATTGTGGATAAAATGATAGCATCAATGCTTGAACCCGGAAGTGTCGCCGCGCTCTCGTATGGAAACAGGATAATGCAGTTCCCTCAGGGAGTATTCGCGATCTCTCTTGCCACCGCTCTTCTTCCAACCCTCAGCAGGCAGACAGCCAGCGGCAAGCTGCAGGACGCGGGTAGAACACTCGGCAGAGCAACGCTGGCACTCGCGGCTCTGATGATTCCGGCGACATTCTGTCTGCTGTTTATGGCCGAACCTGTTGTAGAAGTTATTCTGGCCAGGGGAGCGTTTTCAGCCGAATCCACAGTATTGACCAGTTCCGCTCTTGTTTACTATTCAGTTGGACTCCTGTTCTACGGAGCTGTTAAAATCACCGCTCCCGTGTTCTACGCGATGAAAGACACAAAAACACCTGTAAAGATCGCGATAAGCTGCATGGGCCTGAATATCATCCTCAACATTGTTCTGACCCTGGCGTTCATCAGGACAGGAATAGCGCGCCCGCTTGCAGGTCTGGCTCTCGCAACAAGTGTTTCCTCTATTGTTAATTTTACAGTTCTCCGAATAGCCCTTAAAAGAAAACTCGGTCCTGTTGTCCAATCCTCAAAACTCGCCTGGTTCTCAATGATACCCGCCGCTATTCTTACGCTGCTGTTTCTCTGGCTTTTATCTCCATCTGTAATCGCTATATCTGCAATTTCTAAACTGAAAGGGATACTATCCATTTCCGGAGTATCTCTTGGAGCAGTTGCAGTTTTCCTGGCAGTTTTCATCATAATCGGAGGAAAAGATGCCAGATCAGTATTTTCACTGGCGCTGAGACGTGGCCGGATCACAAAGCCTTAAAGAATCGATAGCCGGAGCACCACGCCTCCCGGGTGTCTACAGCTTCCTGGACGTTGACGGAAGAGTGCTCTACATAGGAAAGGCTAAAAGCCTCAGAAACAGGCTTCAGGGGCATCTATCAACCCCCGGTGATTCCCGCCATACGCTCATTCTTGAAAAGGCTGTATCAGTAGAATGGATTATCACCGGATCGGAAGTGGACGCGCTTGTTCTTGAAGCGGAACTCATCCGTATCCGGAAACCGCCTCTCAATGTCCACCTCAGGGATTCCGGAAGGTATCCGTACCTTGAGATCACGACAGATGAGAATTTTCCTCGATTACAGGTCACAAGAGACCGGAACAATACTTCGGGAAGACCCCGATTCGGCCCCTATCCTGATGCAAGAAATCTGAGAAAACTGGAAGAATTCCTCCTTGATACCTTTCCTCTCCGAAGGTGCGGGGGAAAGACTCCGCCGGCTAATGAAAGACCATGCCTCATGGGGCAGATCGGCCGCTGCCCGGCGCCGTGTACAGGCAATGTTACTGCAGAAGAATACAGCAGAACGGTTCAGGAAATGCTCAGGATTCTTCGCGGTGACTGGGAATGGGCTGGAAAACGTATTGAGATACTCATGAACACAGCATCAGAGGAAACGGATTATGAAGAAGCCGGAAGACTGCGTGATCTTCTTTCCCGTCTGGAAAGTTTCGGCTGGCCTGCCCCTGATTCTATTCAGGACACTGTAAGCAGAGACATTGTAGCTGTCAGGGACAACTGGGGAATTGTCATGCGGATGAGGGGAGGACGCTTCACGGGAGTTCTGAGAATGCCTTTCGGCAGCAGGTGGAAACTTGCTCCTGTTCCAGAACGAATTTCAATACTGCTGGGAACATATTATTCGCAGACGGAGGATATACCAAAGGAAATACTGGTTCCTGAAATTCCTGAAGGTCACGCTGCGCTTGTTGAATGGCTCTCGGTAAAAAGAAATGCGGCAGCCAGAGTATTCGTTCCGGAAAGGGGCGGAAAGAAAGAAGTTCTTCATTTGACTCAGAGAAACCTTGAGAATTTCCTCGTTCGTCTGTCCTGGAAACACCCGGAAGGAACCAGAAAGAGCACCGAAGCAGCTCTGGAGGCTCTTGCCGACATATTCAATTTAAAGAACCCCGCGGATTGGATTGTATGTCTTGACGCGTCCACAATACAGGGCTCCTGGCCTGTGGCGGCTATTGTCAGCTTCAGGAAAGGATATCCTGACAAATCAGGATACAGACGATTTTCCATGTCTTCAAAGATAAGCAGGGACGATCCTGCTATGATAGCCTCAGCCGTTGACAGGTATTTGTCGAACCTTGAGGATGAATATCCGGATATCTTTCTGATAGATGGTGGGATAACTCAGCTCAGGGCAGCAGTACGGGCAGCTGCGGAGTGGGCGGAGAAATTCCATTTTGTCTCCATAGCCAAGAGGGAAGAGGTGCTGCTTGAAGGCATCTCCGAAAGAGAGATCAGACTTCCCCTGGATTCAACTCCACTGTCATTGCTCAGAAGCGTAAGAGATGAAGCTCACAGATTTGTTCTTCACTACCACCAGCAGAAACGTTCTTCAGGCAGCCTGCATTCAGTCCTTGATGATATTCCCGGCATCGGCTCGTCAACAAAACTTCGTCTTCTGAATCATTTCGGCAGCGCCGCAAGAATCAATACTGCAACCATCGAGGAGATCATGGAAGTCCCCGGTGTAGGCAGGAGAAGAGCTCTCCAGATAAGAAGTTACTTCGATAGAAAGAAGCGAAATACAGATGAATGAATCAACTGATGCAACCGGGGACATGCAACCGAATGAGTGTCCAAAAACAAGCGGGGACATGCAACCAAATGCGTGTCCAAAAACAACCGGGGACATGCAACTCTATGCGTGTCCCCTTATGAAACTGGATACTCACAAAGATGCCCGAGGCTATGTAATCAACCCTTTCGAACATCTTCAATCAACAGCCTTGATTTCAAACTGCCATATCTT
>DAOWNO010000140.1 GCA_030642525.1 Candidatus Aegiribacteria sp. | reverse complement strand
TTATAACCTAGGACATACTACTCTGGTTGTCAACTCTAAGTAATCGTTCTTTTTCACTCAGAGTTAACTCGCTCTTCAAGCAATATCCCAAGTGGAACCCGTATATGTGAATAACTATTCATGTTGTCAAGGGATACGTTAATATGTTGCTACCAATATACTTACATATACTTCCAAATTCACAACCGGTTCTATTATAGTTAACACTGAATTTTTCAGGAAGTTCCCATCAGAACTACCCTTTTTCCTGACTCTGCTGCTTACAAAAATGATGGTGGTATTGCCATAATCTGGCCATTCAACAGAGGCAGTACAACAGTAATTCTGACTCGGGTTATTCCAGGTTAAATTGTCTGAAACAGACTCATTCAGTGATTCTTCGCAGTACCGTATATCCTGAGTATATGCTTGCAGTATATTAGGTGATTATGAAACCAGTTGAATAGCGGAATTTGGACAGAAACCGATATGCTTCTTACTGTACTTGACTGATCCAATTGCAGACAGGCTGTTAAATGGCTTCTTTGAAGATCGGAGGATAGTGCTGAAGACAACTGAAATGCTTATCCGAATATCCATATCGGATGGGAAGATCGTCACTGTGGTAAGCACTTCGCCGGATGAGGTTTCAGAAGATATTCCGGATATCGCAGGTGATACTATCGCTGAACTCCTCAGCACCTGGCCTCTTTCAGAGAATTTTGGAATGGTGCAGTTCACTCCGGGTTCAAAAACCTATTCTGCAGCTGCCCGCATGGATTCAGATTCATCAGTTCTAGTCTATTATCTGGACATAGATGATGATGATCTTTACAATCCTTCAATCCCTGTGATAAGACTCATCCCCGATAGAAGTTTACCAATGGTATCTCCGGGATTCGTCTGTCTCCTCGGCTATACACCCTGGGAGCTTTCACAGAGTGAGCTCATATCCTCACTGCCAGGCGATTCTCTTGAATCCAGGGGACAGGTGACCCTTCTGGACAAAACTGGTAGAGGACTCCGGTTGATATTCTCCCGCACACCGAACAACAAAGGAGGAATTGACTACATATTCATCAGTAGACCGGAGGGGCTGGTATTCCCGGTCAGGGAGCTTGAGTCGCTTGCTGAAATGAAAGTTCATGTACCGCAGGACCTGCTTGCTTTCCTTGTAGACGTTCTAAATCTTGAAGCAGCAGTTCTCCTGACGCGCTCAACAGTGGGTTATGTTCCAATATGCACGATCAATGTTGAGATTGATACTGAACACTTTGAAACAAGCAGTATTTTCAATCCTGAAAACCTTCAATTCCCAATATGGGTCGATCTTGATGAAGATCGCGCACCTATGAGCCTGCGGGGTCAATGCCTTATTTACCCGTCGGGACAACTGGTCCTTGTGGCTCCATGGAGAGGTGATGCGGATACCCTTCAGCAGCGGGCGGATTCCATCATGCCCGCGCTCTCTCTGAAATACGAACATTTTAGAATCACTCATGGAGAGCACAGACTTCAGAATTTGCTCTGTGAGCTGGATTTGCTTCTTGCAGATCAATCGGATAAGAATTCTCTTCAGAATACTCTTGAAGTTGCTGCCATGGGCTTTTCAGCTACTGTTCTGGCGATTTTCGGGCCGGAGGAGTCAGCTGCCCCAATAGCTTCAAGCAATACTGACAATGAAATAGGAAAACTGCTCGTATCGGACCGGCCTTTTGAAGAGTGTTTCAATGACACTCATGTTTCAATCCTGAATAATGGTTTCATACTTCTTGCCGCCTGGAACGAAGAACGGGAAGTTCCGTACAAGGCGATCGATGACTTTGGAAAAAAACTGAATAAGATCGATCTCGACAAACTCAGAACGGATGACACGAATCTTCCTGACTTCTCTCAACTGCAGGCTGTATTTATGAAGGATACAAAAGTGCTCTGGCATGGAAGATCCCTTGGCATTTCACACTGTTTTCAGTTCTACGGCAATTCCAGGCAGTGTTTCGACTGTCCGGTCAATCATCTTTCTGTCTCCGGAAAGAAAAGTGCAAGGCTTGAGAATCATCAGGGTTATGTAGAAGAAATCTACCCTACCGGCAACGGTTATCTGATAACCTGGACCCTGCTTCCTTCAGAAAACGCAGCCATCTCATCAGCAAGGGAACAATATCCGGGAGGAGAAGCTGAATATACGCCGGATGGAGAAATAGTAACCTGGAATGGATGGTTTCAGGAAGCTACAGGAGTAGGCTCTGAACAGGTAAGTGGACAGAATGCGGCCAGAATACTTAACAGAGTAGGCTCCCATGTCCTTCTTTCCCAGTACAGGGCAGCTCTGGCGGGAGTTTTCATACCCGAACCCGTTGAATTCGTATGGAAAGGAATGAAGTGCTTCAGTCGTATGAGGACCCCAAGATCGGGTGAGAACATTCTTCACACTGTCCTCGATTCGAACAGGGCTGGAATAGCAGACGCAACAACTCTGGGGCCGGGTACTCTGTCTTCCTCTTCTGAGCTGCGCTCACTTGCGGAATATCTCTCTATTGCCTGCAGACGGGAAGGATGGGAATTCGATATATCAGGTACCACTTCCGAGGAGGGAGCACCGGTATGGTTTGCAAGAAGAGCTGCGACGGATCTCCTGTCAAACCTTCTTCATATACTGGCTCCCATGTGTCCTGACAGATGGGCTGGACTTGAAACAGGCTGGCTTGATAACACACCCCTGACCGGGGCTTATTCCTTTCTTCCTGGTCAGTATCACGTCATTCAGTTCAGACTTCAGGGAATCGGAATCGCTGAAAGATCATCGATCCTCAGACAACTGAGTATTCTTTTCAGAGGGTTCGGAGGCTGGCTCGCCGGATCCCCCGATAAGGATGTACTGCAGGTGGGTCTTCCCGCAGGTAAAAAGCACTACAAGGAGATCGATGCGATTATCTACTCCCCGCTTTCTTCATTCACAGAGCTTTTTAGAGAAGCCATTTCCGGGATCAAATCGAAGAAGTTCCATATTGTTGAATCAGCAAGGGAGATGGCTGTGAGGCAACAGACAGCTGGTGCCGTAATATGCAGGCTTGATCAGAGCAATATTCACTACGCCACAGCACTTGCGGCACGAATACCCGATCAGCCTATACTGGTCGCATCAGGACTTTCAAGCGGAATTCCTTCAATCACAACAAAGGTCAGACATCTTCAATTACCTGTCGACAGGAAAACGCTGCTCTCCGCTATCAGAAAAACGTTAAGAGGTTAAAATGCTGTTAATAATGATATGCTCTATTCTTCTTGCCCCATCAACACCAGAGGGTTTCATACATGAAATGTGCGAGAACAGCAGCGGTATTGAAGGTGCGGAGTTCTGGTCATCATGCGCATCGATGGAGGTTCATTCCACGCTAACCGATCCCGATTCCCTGGTGAAGATACTGAGCGGAATGCAGGATCTTACCGTGAGCACCGGAACAAGGACAGCATTTGAGGAAAGTGAAAGTGCATTCAGGATCGAATTCGGTGAATCCAGCTGGACCTGGATCGATCCAAACAACCGTCTTCATAGAGTTACGGGGCTTACCGTTGTTGTTTGTTCCCTTGGGAACTATACATGGTCGAAAATACCGATTCTATCATCAAGATCTGTCAGTGTCGGAGGAAAGGAAAGACTGGTCCTGGGAATCCTGATAACATTTCTGCTGTTTATATCAACTCTTGTTTTTCTGGTATGGGTAAAAAGGCGGTATCTCTGAGATAGCTGTTATTTGAATCGTTCCCACTCCGATGAAAAATCCAGAATCTGAACAGGCAGTTCCGAAACGGAAAGCTCCATAGTTACTGCATTCTCTATAAAATCTTCCATTTCCCTGTGGAGAAGTATCAGCTGAGACATGAAAACCTGGTACTTGCTAATGTTCTCAGCCACATCCGTAGGAAATTCCTTACCTGACTCAAGCTGTTCCTGAAGATCTTTAAGTAGGGATGAAACAGCAAGTATCATTTCCGTAGCCTGATTGAAATCTGTCATTATTCTCTTCCTGTTGCAGCTTCTGAGGAAGCAGGATAATTGCGAATAAATCCTGATCCGTCAACACTGAGATGTTCCGTATCCATACCCTGAATAAACTTAACAGCCTCGTTCAGAACCGTTTCCATCTGAGGTCTGCTCCATCCATCGTTCTTCCATACCGGATGGCCTGCACGCTCAAGTATCAATGCAAGCCCTCCCGTCTCTTCGGCCAGCCTCAATCCGGTTTCCGGAGGTGATATCCTGTCCCGAGTACCGCTAATATAAACAAATCTGGTTTTAAGCGGTTGACCGATGTAATCACAGGGCATGAATACCTTCAGACCATTCCTAACACCTCTCGGCAGAAATAGTTTCAGAATAGCTGTTCTCAATCTGCCTATTCTGAATACAGATGCCGCAAAGAAATTCATAAATACACCATGCGAAATGACTCCCGCGACACCATCTCCAAGAAGAGCGGAAACCTTCATGGCAACAGCTCCACCCATAGAAGAACCGTAAATAACTGTCCTGTTCCTTGCAAATCCCATGATGTCCCGGACATGCTCAAGAACACCTGCAAGGTCGTAAGCCTCGGCCGGACCTCCGCTGGTAACTGGAAGAGGGTGATCATCATGTCCCCTCAAGGGAGCCAGGAATACCGAGAATCCTATCTTCCCGAAAAGTTCTCCCGGATGCACCATTGATCCGATGCTCTCGTGAAGGCCGTGAACAACCACTGCAAGGTCTTCACCGCCTTCCAGAAAGTATCCCTTCATAGGATAACCATCAATAGATTCAACATCAATCGGTTGCCATGGTGCTGCCGGAAGAGAAGAACAGACTGGCTGGCGGTACCTGAATCTGTTGGCAAAACCTATCAATCCCGATCTTGCTGCCATTCTCCTGAAAATCATCCATGTACATAATGCTGTAAACAGTCCGATACCCCACCCGGTCAGTACATCAAGAGGATAATGAACTCCAAGGTATATTCTACTGAACCCCACAAGAGCGGACAGAAGAAAAACAAATGGAGCAAGGGGCGGATAGGCAAAAGCTGTGACAGCAGCAAGAGATGCGGAATTCGCAGAATGCGCGGAGGGAAATGACCTGTTGCCGTACACATCCCCCCTGTAACTCACCTGCATGGAAATGGATTCGTCAAAACATGGTCTCGCTCTGCCCACATCTCTCTTCAGATGGTAGCATATCTGGTCCGAACCTGCCGTGGCAATGATCATGCAGAGCAGAACTATTCTTGGGTTTCTGACGGCAAAAGCCCTTTTCCACCTGTTTCCGGAGGAAGGATGGGGTCTTGTTCTTCCCCACCACAGAAGCATCAGAATGTAACCCGCAAGAACAGGGATCCAGTTATCAACATTTGTTATGAAGCGCATAACAGTCGTCAGAAAACCGGAATCAATGCCGTTCACAGCAAGAAACAGGGATCGGTCCCACGCCGGCCAGAGCATCAACATTATTCCCGGGATTCCAGTTGAACACCAGATTCAGTTATCATTATTTCTTCCCGTTCTGTATCCATTTTCTGTACTTCTCCAAATCGATTCCAATGAACTTGATGCACAAACTCACCACAAAAGCATCATCTATATATCCCACAAAGGGTATCATATCGGGAATAAGATCGAAGGGATTCGCAAAATACAGCAGGGTGAAAGAAACGGCAGCAATTGTTCTGTATGGTAACTTGTATCTACCTATGATCGAATCACTTATCATGCCGTATAATAGTTTGATCTCCTGCCATAGACCTTCCAGAGATTCAGGTATACCGGAACCCTCAAGCCTGCTGATCTTACTCCCCCCCCGGGTTTCAGCCTGCTTAATCTGTTTATCATCGATTGAATCCAGCCCGGTGTGAAACATCCTCTTAAGCCGGGTCTTATCGTTCTTTTCAAGATACCTCATTGATAACTCCATTTCATTGGGCAACAATAAGAACATATCCAAGCAGCCCCCACAGGAAAAGACAGGGTAGTTAGCGGTACCTGTAATGTGTTAGCTTTCTGACTATGAAATTCCTTGTAACTGTACCTCCGGTCATCACGCCTTCGGAACCGCCATCGG
>DAOWNO010000103.1 GCA_030642525.1 Candidatus Aegiribacteria sp. | reverse complement strand
TTTCGTTGATATCATTTCCATTGTGTCATCTTCAGAACAGTCATCCACAACAATAAGTTCGCCACCGGCAGTTTGTACCTCCTCTATGATTGCAGCCAGATACTTCTGAAGAATTCCAGCTCCGTTCTTCGAGGGGATAACGATTGAAAGCTCATTCATGGAACACCTATTCTGTAAAGGTAGATTTCTTCACCTGAAGACCCGAATCGGGATAATAGCTGATGTAATAACTTATGCAAACATATACAAGAAGAGTGATTGCCAGGCCCCACAGAGCAGTAAGCTGTGACTGGTAAAAAAGGAATATATGTGTAACGAATATATTGATGAGAACCGCCCGTTTGAACCAGTGTGCGGCGGTGATTCTCGAGGATTGAAAGCACAGCAGACCGATCAGAACGAATATGCTGCTGAAAAAAGCTCCAACAATTGAAAGGCCGGATACGTTATTAAACGGAACCCAGTTCGGGCTTACTAATCCGAAGATTGTCGCGAATTGAAGAAGGCTTGTGAATACGAACAGAAGCATGATTGTCGGGATCACCCTGGGTATGGAAAGGAAGCGGTTCATTGCCGTAAACGCTATTCTGCGAATGAAATAGTAGCTTCGCAAATAGCGGGATTCCGGAATGGTGCTGCTTCCGATCATTTCGCGAATGGATCTGTTCACGGAAATTTCCCTTTCCGTGATTGGTAACTTGTTAATCAGATGTCGAAAAATCAAAAACAGTGCTACGAACAGTATATACAGGATCGCAATTGTTGGCTTGAAAAAGTAATCGTTATCCTCTGTTATGAATTTTCCCAGTTCATCTATGAATAAACCGAATCCCACTCCGCTTATGAATGCTGCAAGGAGGCGGATTGAAGGGTTCCAGAAGCGGAAGAGCATGACCAGGGCGGCAAGCATCAGAAGGCCGCCCCACAACATGTGGGCGATATGCAGGGAGCCGAAAGCGATCTTTGGATAGTGTGTCATAGAGAGGAAAGCTCGATTAATAAGGATCGTAACAACCGCCATGACCATGAGAAGCTCAAGCAGGTTGCCGGTATCGGTGTCGCGTACCGGAAGATTACCCTTCCGGCTAGAAAACAAATCTGATCCCGATACCTGCGTTCATGTCGAAATCCGTATCCGGAATGATGTCAATAATTCCCGCGACTTCGATGAATAAGTCAAGCGGTACTCCGCTGAGGAGCCATGAAATCCCTGCAGGAAACCTGAAGCCGAAACTGGTTTCGTCTTTGAAGATAATCCGGCCGCCGAAACCGTAATAAATTGGAAGCAGACCGCTCTCATCATTGATTACATCGAAACTGTGCCAGAGATAATCTGCATGGAGGTGAAGTTTATCTTCGCCACTGTCACGAAGCGACCAGGATACTGCTCCATCCATTGCGGTTGAGCTGTCAAACCACAGTTTCATACTGATACCGGTAGGTTCTCCCAGTATTACTCCGAGTTCGAAACCACCAGGACCCGAGGATGATATCAATGCTGCTATGATTAAGGCATTTATCATTTTCTACTCCTGTTCAGAAAGAGAATGCTGCATACTTATACGTCCATATTAACATCATAAAGCCTATATATCTATAAAGAACAATACAGGAATAACAAAGTGCAGTATTATGTAAAACTGAGGACTTGACATTCTTTCAAATATTTTCAATAAAGCATTATTCTATCATTGTTAAGTGTAGTATTAACAATCAAAGTTCTTACAATTAAATTGGAGGTTGTAATGAAGAATAACTCTGAGCGATTTAACGGAAAAATCGCGAGTATCAGCACAATGCTGCTTCTTGTGTGTCTTCTGGGTGTCACTGCCGCTCCGGTCACGGCTCAATGGACCGCGGAAAGAGATTCATTCAGGTATGCGGTGATTGTGCGGAATGATACATATCAGGACCCTGAATGGGCTGAAGTAGTTGACACCCTTGTCGCGAAGTATTCCGCCAGTGTCTTTTCCTATAACAGCAGCATGTATGATATACAGGAAAGTCTGGGCGCATACGCGCCGGATTATATGGCGTTTGTTTCTGAAAGGGCTAATGCAACAGCATCATATGTTGATTCAATCTGGAAATTCGGCCGCGGACTTGATGAAGATCCATACGGAGACGCGATATGGGGAATCATTACCGGATACGATGTATCCGATGCTCTGAGGATTGCTACAGGACCTGAAGGATTCGATGTAAAAACCGTTCTGGGTGGAACATTAAGCTGTGATCTAAGTCATTACCCTCAAGGTATTGCAACGAGCGAAGCCACCTACGGACTCTACTACACGAAGGCATTGAACGATCCCAACGTAGTTATGCACACCGATGGCCCGACGGACAGGACGGAATGGCTTGTAGGCTGTCTGAATGCCGATACTGTTGATATTTTTATTACAAGCGGACATGGATCTCACTATCAGTGGCAGATGCACTATCCATCTTCGGGCAATGAAGGTTATTTCAGGTCGCATTCTGGACAGGCGTATGGTCTTGCTCATTCAGGTACTCAATTTGATATAAACTCGACTAATGCGAAGATATTCTTCGGTCTTGGGAATTGCCAGATCGGCAAGATAGTCAATAGCTATTCGATGGCCCCGGGATGGCTCCACACCACTGGAGCATATTTCTATACCGGCTACGTAATAAACGAAGGTTCGTACAGCCAGCAGCACGGAGGAACCAAGGCGTTTTTCGAACGCCAGGTTCATTACACATGGCCTGAGGCCTACTTTCTTGCGAATCAGGAACTCTACTATGACAAGTTCAATGGCGTACCGGGAGCGGGAGGCGCTCCTGATCTGAACGGTTCCGCGATGTACGGAGATCCGGCAATGGAGGCGAGGGTCGCTGACGTTGGCGTATATGATGAACTGCTCTATACTGAAGAAGTGCTTATTGACAGTTCTGGCTCACCATGGCAGGGCACTGTAAGAATTACGATGAATATTGATGGAACTCCGGGATATACCAGTAAATGGGGGAACAGACATCCAGTTGTTCTTCTCCCAGTCAGATTGCAGGACATTACAATAGTAAGTCATGACTGCAAGGATGCTGTGGTTACTGATAATTTTGCACTGCTTTATATCTGGAGCCAGGGTGAAGATCCACTTACGGAGGGGACTACCAGGGAAGTCGTCTTTACATGCAATCCTCTTACAGGCATAAGCGGCGGCGACGTACAGATTTTCACTGACTGTAACCTCGTAAGCAACCCGAATCCGTTCTACGGTTCAACTGTAATATCGTTCGATCTTCCTGAACAGATGCCTGTTACGCTTGAGATATTTGATATCTCAGGAAGGCTTGTGGACACACTGATCAACGATACGATGCAAGCTGGAACCAATACGGTAACATGGGGAGGGAGCACAACGAATCAGGTTCCCAGCGGTATCTATATCTGCCGGCTGGTAGCCGGATCCGGTAGTTACACAACAAGAGTGGTGCATCTTAGATGAATACAGGAATAAACCGTAAGCCGATAATTCTATCAGCCTGGTTTATGTTTCCTGCTGTAATGGCTGTCATACTGCTGTCTCTTCCAGGAGAGACAGCAGGAGACGGATATGCAAGGGAATCACAACAGTTTGACTATGAATGGGTTCTGATCGATTCGATCAACGCTTCGATAAGGATCCCCACCGGTGAGAGATGTGTGATCACTTACATGAATGATACGGGAACACTGATGTTTGAACCGCCGGATGACGGTTTGACAAGCATGGCTCAGGATGCTGTAGACAGAGCTCCCGAATGGATACAGATTGATCTGGCAGACAATCTCTCAAGACTTTCGGATTCCGATCAGGATATGTACGCTGATATGATTCTGCAAGCATCTGATCCACATGTTGATGAGATAATCTTTGAAATCGCGCATCTGGCGCCGCAGGTGCTTGGAAGCAGCTTCTTTTATCCGGAAGTACTTGAATTCAATGTATCTTTGCTTTACGAAACGGATGAACATCTGGCCTATGCCGACATAGTGGATTACGGCACTTCACTGACCGGTGGAGATTATTACTCTACTATAGAATACAGGGTTTACGAGGATCCCGATACACTGACTTTAGAACTGCCCCGGGAAATCTACTACTGGTTTGTCGTTCATCCAAAACTGCACAAAGAGAGGCCGGATTATATCAATCCGGCGACAGGTGGGCATGCGGATCCCCCTACCGGTGTTTTCTGGAGGGATTATCTGTTTAATGAAGCGGATGCTGGATATCCTCTGCTGAAGGATTCTCTTTCTGTCTGCGCCACACTCTGGAACTGTAATAAAAACAGCCTCGACAACGGAGCTATCGGAGCTCTGACCTCATGGATCAAAACGGTTATGGAGTTCACCTCCTACCCGCACCACAACCAGCCCGTCAGGATATATCATCTGCATAGAGGAACCTGCAGCGTTCATTCATATCTTACAGCTGCTGTATCGAGGGCAGCGCTTATACCAGCAACGATTTCAGCAATGTACAGAAACAATCATAAGATCAACGAGTTCTGGGAGAGGGAATGGATAGCCTGGGAGCCTGTGAATACATTCATTGACAGTCCCGGGGCTTACGATCCCGGCTGGGGCTGGGATATGGCCTGCGTGTTTGACTGGAGAGGAGACGGCTATACCTGGAATGTTACTGAACGGTATACCGATGTCTGTACTCTGTCAGTCAATGTAATCGATCTTCTTGGAAACCCTGTAGATGGAGCCTGCATAATACTTGACAGCAATGGCAGTCCTGGTCCAAGATGTCTTGTAGATTACACGGCAAGTTCAGGTTCAGGTCAATACCTCTTTGGTGACAGCCGGCCGCTGTACATTAAAGTAACAAGTCCCATAGGGAACTACCCGACATCGGGTTTTCACACCATTACGACTTCAACCGGCATTGGCCAGCACTACACGATAGACGTAACCCTTCCCGGAGAGGTTGCATGGCTTTCCATTTCACCCGATACGTTACCCGAGCCGCCTGAAGATAATTACAGGCTTGTAATCGAACTCGATACTCCGGGTGAAACCGTATACGGCAAGAATCTTGACGATATGGACGTATATTCTGAAACGTTCACTGCGGGAAATGTTGATTTCTTTATTTGTGACGAGAGCAGCTATACGGATTACATCAGCGGCAATCCTTTTGAGGGATTTGAGATATCTGAGGATACCTGTTCGGTAGCTGTGGATTTCATCATTCCTTCAGATGAACAGTACAGTTCGGTTATTTCGAACGAATCATCTCTCAACGTAACACAGCGTGTTGACGTGACAGCCTATCTGTATGTTGATCAGACAGGTATCAACGAACAGACGGAGGAGACAGGTGGAGTTTCATCCCTTTGTTTCCATAATATCTATCCCAACCCATGCACTTCGTCAGCTTCAATATCTTTCTATCTGGGAGGTCTTTCAGCAGCTGATGTGCGAATTGAAGTGTATGATATGCACGGAAGAATGATCTCTGTTCTGAAAGACGGCCTGCTTGATCCGGGGAATCACATTGTTTCCTGGAACGGAAGAGACGAAAGCGGCACACCTGTTCCGTCAGGTGTATACTTCTGCAGAGGTATTACGCAGGCTGGCAGTTCCGATTCCTCAAGATTGGTTCTGCTTCGGTAATAAAGAAACGATCAGTCAGAAGTTATAGAGACAGCAGAATTGCAGCTATTATAGCGAGCAGTATTCCTGCGATCTTTACAGGAGTTACATCTTCACCCAGAAGCATGATGCCGTAAATAGCCGGTATAATCGGGTACAGACCCGTAATTGGAACTACTGTACTTACATCCCCGCTCTTGATTGCCGCCTGGAAGCAGATCAGCGCAAGCCCACCCGCAATACCTGTGCCCATAGCGATAATTGTTGGAGCAGATGTTAGTTTTGGGAAACTGAGACCGGAGATCGAATAAACCGTCATTACAGTCATGAACGAGAATAGAACGTAGAACAATGATGAGTTGAAAAAACCGATCCTGTCCGCAGAATACTTGGCTCCCACGGCCCAGGCTCCCCAGAGCAGAGTGGCCAGAAGACTGCATAGAATCGGCCTGCTCGACAGAATATTCATCATATCGATATAAATCCTTTCCTGTGTTTTCTAAGCGGGAATTATTGTTCACCGGGCGGATTCATGCAAGTCGAGTCAGGTCTTTTCTGAAAGAATCTCGGACAGGCGGCTTAGCCGCCTGTCCACCGCGAATGTTAACTTTCTTCAGATCTGTTACCGTTTTCCCTGCGCATCCAGGATTTGAAAGATTCCCGACCCTCTTCCCGCCAGAACTCAGCATAGTCCTGTTCCATTTCACGGTGGAAGGGACTTGTTTCGGTTTCTCCGGCTGAGCATCCTTCTTTATATTTCGTCTTCTGCTTCGTTCGTAGCGGTGAGGTCCACCATGGGCGCCGAAGAGGATATGAGCCAGTACAGCTAACCCTACGGCCTGCCAGTAGCTAATTTCAGGCAGATCGAATATCTCCGGCATCAGGGCGTTCCACAGCCATTTTACGAAAATACCGAATACTATGGCAAGTAACGTTAAGCCTATTATTCCCAGAAGCACCAGGCCCACTACTTTGAGTGCCTTGACAGGACCCCTTCCACCGATCTCATGGTTCATAACCCTTATATTACAATCACTCATTCTTTACCTCCTGCATCCTTTCAAGTTTTTTTCTGATGGTTCTGATGCCGCGGTGTTTCCTTGCGAGCAAAGTTCCCACAGGCACGTTCCATAGTTTAGAAAGCTGCTTGAATGTTCTTTCATTGAACTCTGTTTCAATGATTACTTCCATTTGAGCGGAGGGGAGTTCTCGAATCAGATCAAAGATATGCCGGAGAAGCGTACGTCTGTGGTAAGTATCCTCGGGATCATACTTTCCGTCAGGAAGAACATCGAAAAGGCTGAGTCCGTCTTCATGTTCACTGTCCAGAGAAACGATTTCCTTCCCCGGGCTTCTATAGAAGTCGATGATTCTGTTCTTGAGAGAACGCAGGACATAGGCGGGCAGATCGGAAATGGGCGCTACGATATCCGGCCTGTCAAGTATACTCAGCATCACATCCTGCACTATGTCCTCGCTGCTTCTGTGGGCAGAATCATCAATCAAGCATCTGACATAATTGACCAGACGGCTGTAGTTGATATGGAAGAACTCCGCCAGTACCGATTTTCTCTGATGGTTCATCTCCAGTTGTTTCACTTCGCTTGTATTCAGGGACGGGAAAGTGCCGGA
>DAOWNO010000065.1 GCA_030642525.1 Candidatus Aegiribacteria sp. | reverse complement strand
GGAGTTATGTCAGTCTCCCAGATGGTAATCCCTGTTATTGCATCAATTGCCCGCGTTTTACTGTCAATCCCGCTTATGTATATCAAATTGTCCACAACAACCGGAGATGAGTCCCAATAGCCTCCGTGACTATCACTGTTTTCCCAGATTATAGAGCCTGTATTGGCATTCATGGCATACAAAGGCCCCGTGTATGTTGGGATAAATACCATATCGTTCCATACCGTCAGACAACTGGCTGTATAACCGGAGAGAATTTCCGACCATATCTCTGTGCCTGTTACTGCATCGAAGCAATAGATAATGGATGTATAGTAATTGGCTCGCCCACAATACACCCTGCCGTCAACCACCGCGGGCGTGCTTCCATCTGCATCGGCAACTTTTGTAGCCCAGATCCTCTCACCGGTTAAGGCATCCAGACACCACATTGAATCACTGGCAGTGTAGAGGTAACCGTCTTTAACTGTGACAGCGTCATCCGTGTATCCAGTCTGGTATTTCCATATCAGCTCGCCTGTACCGGCATCAAGGGCGTAGAGAGAATCAGTACCATAGTTAGAGGGGTAGTACACAACTCCTTCAACGATCACCGGGGAGGGGAACTCATGGTAATCTCCGGTGACGGGTGCAGTCCATAGTATTGTGTTGTCCGTCGGTGCAGGAGACTCTGAAAAGCCATGATGCAGGTCATTCTGCATATATGTGTACCAGTCTGTATTCAGCCGGGGAATATCCACCACAGACTGTCCATTAAGGGAATACTGGACGTATTCAGGTTTCTCGTTCTCGTTTTCCACAATAGCCCTGACTGTAAGCCAGTCACCGTCATAGATTTCTCCGTCAACAGGTTCTGTGATATTTACGCCGGTAGTAGAAATAACAAATAGTACAAAGCAGGCTATAATTCCCATAATACGCTCCTTAAGTCTTTAATAATAGAATACGCTACAATACCTGTTCAAATTTCTCATTTATAAATTGATGATATTCTAGTTATAACATCAGGTCAAGACGGTATTGGATTAAGTGTTGTTTCTGATCTCATCCCGAATGGAAATAATATCATGAGTTGGCTTTTCCTCAGCAGCCCTGTCAAGGATTATAAGGAGTTCTTTCCTCAATACTGCCGGTGAGAGTTCTTCAGGTATATCATCCCCGGAGACCTGAATCATTTTCCAGAGATCATGTATAGGAATAACAATGCTGACAGGATCTGAAGCCTGAGAGATGATGTCTTGAACGTTCTTGATACAATCCAGTTTTTCCGCGAGAGTATCAGCGTTTTCATAACGAATTCTCTGCAGGAGAGAATCGTTCTCAGGCATAGCTTCAGGTTTTTCCTGTTCCTTTATCAGGGAATTAGACTCTTGAACGGTAGTTTCCGCTTCCTGAAGTCTTCCGAGCTGGAAGAGGGTACGCGCTTTATCCGCCTTGAAGAAGTAGATATAGTGGACGTAATCCAGTTCCTGCAGAATCAGTAATGCCTGATCGAAAGTATTCAGTGCCCGTTCCAGATCACCTTTCTTCAACAGAGCGATCGCCATGAAACCCAGTGCTTCCGCCTCGCCATAACGAATACCTATATCACGGGAGGTCTCATAATAGTCCTGAAGCATCTTTATCGCCTGAGAGTAGTCTCCCTTATCGGTCTTCAGTATTGCAAGGCCACATGAGTGATAGGATATGTAGTACCTGTCCCCGATTTCCCGGGCGATTGCCAGCGCCTTACGGTAAGTCATTTCTGCTTCTTCAAATTGATTCTTCTTGTGAAACAAATCCGCGAGATTTCCAAGACTTACCGAATGCAGCCGTTTGTCATTGTGATGTATAGCCACATCAATTGCTTTCTCGAGAATCTGCTGTTTTTCAGCAAGATCGACTGCTGTAGATGCCATATTATTGTACACCTTGGCGTTGCTTTCATCATCATCCTTCATCTCCTCAAACACTCTCAGCTGCTTCTCAAATAGTATTCTGGCTTCACTTACATGACCTGTCATGAACTTGATTGCTGCAAGATATCCGGTGGATTCGTATATCCCCCTCAGATATCCAAGCTCATTATGAATTTCGAGTGCTTTCTCATTCAGCTCCAGAGCTGTCTTCATGTTTCCAAGGCGAGAGTTGAGCCATGCGCGCATACCCATTGCCTCTGCGTATCGTTTTCTGTTTCCCGCGGACAGGGCCAGTTCTTCAGTTCTTTCAGCCAGTTCTACAGCTTCCTTGCATCTGGCAAATATGCCGAGGGTCTTTATTTCTTTTATCATTATGCCAATCAGTTGGTCTTCTCTGTCCGGCAGAAGCTCAAGAAGCTCTCTCAATCTTATAATGCACTTGTAACTGAGTTTTACATCACCGTTATTTTCCGCAGCCTGAAGTACTCTGTCAAGGTAAAAACAAGCTGTTTCACTATCTTTTGCCTTATCCCAATGATATGCAAGATCAGGGAAGAAAGTCTCATCACCAGGATAAATATTCTCAATAGCGCAAGCAGCTATGTTGTGAAGTTTAACAAGTTCATTTTCCAGTTGCATGCTGTATGCTGTTTCCCTGAGAAGACCATGATGAAAAATGTACACGATTTCCGAAACAGATGACCAGAGTTTCTCTTCTGCACCATTACTGAGCAACGGCGCGAGCTCTCTGCCTGTAAGCATGGCGGAAAGAACCCTGGTATTGAACTCAAATCCCAGAACCGAAGCTTTTTTTACAACTCTTTTCAGATCGCCCGACAGACGGTCAATTCGTGCCATCAGGAGATCAACGATTCCTCTTGGAATCTTATCGGGAGATTCGGAAAGGGTAATGGTATCATTCTTCTTCTTAATAGAATTTGACTCAGCAAGATACGTGGCGTACTGCCGAAGATAGAATGGATTCATGCGGGAGTGTGTTGCGAGGAATTTTACAAGATCGGGTCCGGGTATTCCGCCCAGAATATCCTTTACAAGTTCTGGAAGTGTCTGTTGTCGCAGGGGTTCGAGATTAATGATAACATATTCCTTTTCAGAGGGGATTTCTATTATTGAGCCATCATCAAGTGTCCTGCCTGCAAGAGCAAGAACAAGGGAGAGATTATCCAGATTTCTGGTCATGCTCCTCAAAAGAGATTCGGAACTATCATCAAGCCACTGAATATCGTCTATAACCATGAAAAGAGGATCAGTCTGAGCAATACCTAGAAAGAACTCCCGCAGGGCTGTAATCGTATTTTCCTGCTTTCCTTCCGGTCCGACCTGATGGTAGAGAGAATCGGTCATATCAATACCAAGAAGCGAAGAGAGAAATGATACGGTTCTTTCAAGTTCCTGAACCCTGTCCGGATACTTATCTTTCAATTTCGCAGACAGAGTCTGGAATATCCTGTTGAATACGGCAAGATTTTCCCTGGAAGATGAATTTCTCTTCTGCTGGAAATAGCCTCTCAGAAATGTGACAAATGGGCCGAAGCTTCGTCTGATTATATCATCGCACCTCAGATGGATTCTTCGGAATCCCTGAGTTTCCAGGATATTGCCAGCCTCCCACAGAAGATGAGATTTGCCGGTTCCTGCTGAAGCTGAAACCTGCAAAACACTACCGGTGGAATCATCCACAGATTTCCTGGCAAGATCGATGATTATTTGCAGCTCTTCCTCTCTTCCCAGAAGTTTGCCCTCATAAGGATATCTGCCTGATTCAGTAATATTGTTATCAATCTTGAAAATATTAACTTCATCGGTTATGCCTTTGACTCTGACTGAGATCGCTGTGCTTGATCCTGGAGTGTTATCGGCAATACTGTCACTCACATAAATACCGGAATTTTTCTCAAACCTCATTATCCTGGCAGCCATATTCACCTGGCTTCCAAGAACTGTATAGGTTCCCATCTGTCGAAAACCCAGAAAACCGGCATACACGGTTCCTGAAGAAATTGCTATTCTTATGGGAAAGTGAGCACAGTTATATATCTGACGGGCGAAAGTCAAAGCACGTTCAAGATCATTCTCATGAGCTTCCGGAGCTCCAAACAGGATCAGAAAATAGAATCCGTTCGAATCGTAGTGAACTCCATTGAAAAATCCTCCTGTTTCTACTGAAGACTGTATTATCTCCGGTGCTATTGATCTGATCAATCCCCGATCATCTTTTTCAGCATTCACTGGAGTCAGGAATACCGGAAAAACTCTTCTGAACTCGCCATATGGTTCCGAGTTGAGTAATTTCTCGGGGAAAAAGCTTGTTTCGAGAATTCTATCCGGAACTCGGCCACCCATTCTGTCAGCAGTAAGAACTTCTTCTTCAGGAGTTTTTTTCCTGCATAAGGCAAAACCTTTCTGTTCGGGATTTTCAAGAGCCTGAAAAGCCCTTCTGAATGCATCTCCGGAGAAGAACCATCCTTTTCTTTCTCTTCCGAATATTCCCCAGTCTATTGTTCCATCAGAACCTCCAGCCTTGAATACGATTCTGGCAGATGAAGATGCTGATGCCAGGGCCAGTCTATTCAGCATCTCTTTTCCGAAGTATTCTGCCTTTTCAATAGCAGTTCCTGGAAGGATTACAGCAAATGAGTCTCCGCTGAATCCGGATACAAAACCCCCGCTTCCCCTGATCATTGAAAGGATTCCTCTGGAATAGATGCTGTTCAGAGTATTTGAGAGTGCTTCTGCTCCACTTTTTCCCTGTCTGGAAAGGATTTCAGCCATGGATGCGAAACCTGATACATCGAATATCAGTATACTTCCGGAAACAGATCCTGAAAGGTTACCATCGGAAAAATTCAGTGAAATCAGGCGGGGAACAAGATTGAGCATGTGTTTTCTCCCTGTATTTGAAACAACCCCAAGTATTGAGATATAGCAAACTCACTGCATTTTTCATAGTCTACAACCGTAATCGTACTGATATCAATTATTCTTCTGAATCTGAAGAATACCTCAGCGTCTCATGTATCCAGAGGTTCTTTTCAGCATGTCGTAGAAGGAAGTTGAACAATTAACGCAACAGGGAAAGGGCAGATGCCCTTCCCCCGGTGCTTAGCAGATATATTTAATCAGGTTAGAATAGTGTTTTGATGTCTGCCCATGTGCCTGATTCAAGTGACAGGGGATTACCAAAGAGATCAAAAAACATATCCGTTGCCCATCCCATGTCAGGATGGTCGACAGTGCTTACCCAAAGACCTGATCCATCGTTGTACCAGACGGTACTGCCAATAGGATCATCATAGAGCATTACAAAGCAGTTATCTACAACATCAGCCTGGACTTCCATCCAGTAAGTTACTCCATCTGAAAGAGATGGATATGCATCTGCGTTGATCGTGCAGGTGGTCTTGTAAATATCATAAAGCGTGCCGCCCGATGATTCCCATTCATCAGCGAAGACGTTATCACAGGGAACAGCTTCACTCCATACATCAGTTGCGTTGTTGGGATCCAGAGAACCATCGTCTTCTGAGAAAACGATATTCATGCTTTCACCCATTTCTCCAAGCCAGATCATCCAAACTTCAACCTGATTCAGAGTCCAGTCACCGGTAAGTATAAAATCATCACAGGCCCAGCGGTCACCAGCACCGTATATACTTACGCCGTGTGTGGCATTATTGACGTCCCAAGTCTGTGAATAGGCCAAGCCATCAATGCTTACAGGACCACTACCCTCGGTGTTGTTGGCGCCGTTGATTACTATATCATTACCGAAAGCAATAGCTACGATTATGACAAGAGCAAAAACGTACATCTTCATAAGAACACTTCCTCTCTTATTTTCAAAGTTACTGATTTACTGATTATCTTAGAATATAAAGGAATTCAATGATAATCATTCCGGTATTTCCGAATTACTTCTCTATATGCTGCACATAACATATAATAATTCAATCGACAGACTAATGGCAACCTCATGAAAGGAAGTAGATGGATAAGGATGTTATCCGTTCATTGATGGTAAGAAAAAGCTGGTGCGGTCAGCAACTATGGTTATTCTGTTCTTCAATGTAATTGAATTCAATGCAGATTAAAGAAGCTCATTTCCAATTATTCCAGATTCTCATCAAAGAAAATTCCCGTTATTGAATGGATTTTTATTGAAAAACAATAATTCAAGATACAATTCCTGAAGCATAAGATTGCCAAATATTCTGGAATGTACTACAATATAAACAGGTAAGATCATGAAGGATATTGAGAATAATCATCAGAATGAGAAACGCAATAATTCAAGATGCGACTTCTAAGAATCGATATATCACTAAGTTGGAAATGTATATGAACTTGAATTCGGATATGACGAAGTTATCTGTAATTGGATTAAATCAAAGCGAACAGGTTCTTATGGAAGAAAGAAGATATCTTAAATCAAAGATTAACAATAGCTTTGTGAGGCTAAGGATTCTATTCCTTAGATCCTTATTCTTGGTAGTTTTCATTTCAATGCCGGTGTATGGGGCTACCTATTATGTAGATGCTTCAAACGGAAACAATAGTAATCCAGGAACCGAAGCTGAGCCCTGGTTAACAATTCAGCACGCTGCTGACACAATGGTGGCTGGAGATACGGTATACATTAAACAGGGTATTTATGAAGAAATAGTTGATCTCACGGGAAGTACCGGGGTAGAGGGAGAATCGGGAAATGAAGCTGACGGACACATCACCTACCAGAGTTATCCAGGTAATAACGTAGTTCTTGATGGTTCTGAATTTCAAGTACAAGACTGGGGTTGTGCATTCATGTCAGGTAGATGGGCAGAGGGATCTCGAGCAATGGATTATATAAAAATAAGTAACCTCACAATAAGAAATTATCCGGAAGCAGGTATTGAATTTAACAGGGAATCTGATGGAAAAGGATCGCATCACATTATCCTTGAAGATTTGATAGTGCATAACAATGCCGGTATTGGGATATGTATCTGGGGAGGAATAGAATCTGCGGGAACTACTCATAATATAGAAGTTAATAACTGCGAATCTTACAATAATTGTGATCATGGTTTCAAGTTCAATGGCGATGACGAAGGTGTGATAGACGGTGAACATATTCATGATTCTATAATAGAGAACTGCGTATCACATGATAATCTCTATATTGGAATACATGCATCAACAGGGAATTACAACATCACTGTGAGAAATAACACATGCTACAACAATGGACGACAGGGAATTGCCGCCCATGAAATTTGGGATTCTGTATATGAGAATAACACAATCTACGGAAATGGAACAAGTGGTGGGGATGAAAATGAAGGAATGATCATTTGGAATTCTAAAAATATGATTATCCGGTGTAACAGAATATATGACAATCCGGGTTACGGTTTAATGTTCTGGGAAGACCTTGTAGATACCGGATCTTCACCCACAATGGAAAACAACGTTATCTTCAACAACTTGGAAGGGGGAATAGGGATCTACACAGACGTGGATAATGGAAAAATTTACCACAATACTATTGCCTTAAATCAAGGTACAGGACTTCATATTACCACTTCGGTCTCTGGATATGATATAAAAAATAATATTATTTATCAAAATTCTTATCAATTAATGCCTGGCAACGGAAATACATTTGATTATAACCTGTACTATCCGGACATATCATTCATCGGAAAAGGGCCACATTCAATTACTGGAGATCCTTTATTTGTGGACCCATCGAATCCAATATATGATTTTCATCTTCAATCAACTTCTCCTGCGATTGATTCGGGGACTGATGTAGGAACTGACACTGATATTGAAGGCACTTCAAGGCCTCAAGGTGCTGGATACGATATCGGTGCATATGAATATTATTCAACATCTTTGTATGATGACTTCAATGGAGCAGTATCTTTGAATATTACTCTTTATCGGAATTTCCCAAATCCGTTTAATCAGCTGACATGGATCACCTACGAGATTTCAACCGCCTGCGATGTACTTCTCGAAATATTCGATGTCACTGGGCGAAAGGTTGATACTCTTGTTGACAGCTGGCAGAATCCCGGAGTCCGGAATGTCGTATGGAACGCGAGTGGAGTTACTTCGGGCGTCTACTTCTACAGATTCTTGGTACAGGGAGAAAATTGCGCAAGAAAGATGATTGTTCTCGAATGAAGGATATGTAGAGCTTCAAGTGCACTGAAGTTGTGTACTCCCCCCGGGAATTGTTGCATAGAAACCGTCTGGTATTTATCCGCCCGACATCAGGTGGATTATGTCTACAGTTGCTTCATCGGGGATTTCTGTTGAATCGTACTTATCCCTTGATATGAGTTTGCCGTTGATTCGTGCGATAAGAAGGGGGAAGAGGTAATTCATTTCCTGTATAACATCGCGGACGGTTTTACCTTCATACCAGTCGAGTGTTAATCCGTTGACAGTTATCAGTTCAGCCTCCGTGCTTCTTGACAAGCTCGATCACATCGGGGAAATCCACACCGAGTTCCATGAGCTTGGCGACAGTCGGAACACCGTCGTTCGTCCAGCCCCTGCGTTTGTATACCGCGTCCAGAAGATGTTCGTACTGGGCTTCCCTGTATTTACGGGTAAGGGCAACCTTCTCTTCGGAGGACATTCCGGAGGGATCGATACCCACATCTTCTCTAAGCTGAGTGTCGTACCTTTCCTGACGTGATTCGTACTCCTCGACAGTGACAGGACCGGCGGATCTGTAAGGTATTGCATCATGTTCGCGCCTGCCGAAGCCCTTGACAAGCTCGATCACATCGGGGAAGTCCACACCGAGTTCCATGAGCTTGGCGACAGTCGGAACACCGTCGTTCGTCCAGCCCCT